>NZ_CP034346.1:5642500-5755000 GCF_003991425.1 Paenibacillus lutimineralis | reverse complement strand
TCAAAACAAATTTAAATTAAAGTGGCAATGCGTTAGATTTTGTGATGATCGATCCTTTGGGAGTCACTTTCCACTTTGTTTGGTTCAATCCAATCAGGAAAGGGACGGACAACAGAGCGAGCAGCGCAAAATCGGAGCATAAGGTTAAGCTACTAAGAGCACACGGAGGATGCCTAGGCACTAGGAGCCGAAGAAGGACGTGGCGAACAACGATACTGCCTCGGGGAGCTGTAAGCAAGCGTCGATCCGAGGATGTCCGAATGGGGAAACCCGGCTGGATTAATCTCCAGTCACTCATACCTGAATACATAGGGTATGAAGAGGCATACCAGGGGAACTGAAACATCTAAGTACCCTGAGGAAGAGAAAACAATAGTGATTCCGTCAGTAGCGGCGAGCGAACGCGGAACAGCCCAAACCAGGGAGCTTGCTCTCTGGGGTTGTAGGACGTCTCACATGGAGTTACCAAGGATTAGGGTAGGCGAAGAGGTCTGGAAAGGCCCGCTAAAAGAGGTAAAAGCCCTGTAACCGAAATTCTAATCCCTCCGAGACGGATCCTGAGTAGTGCGGGGCACGTGAAACCCCGTATGAATCCGGCAGGACCATCTGCCAAGGCTAAATACTCCCTAGTGACCGATAGTGAAGCAGTACCGTGAGGGAAAGGTGAAAAGCACCCCGGAAGGGGAGTGAAATAGATCCTGAAACCGTGTGCTTACAAGAAGTCAGAGTCCTCTATATGGATGATGGCGTGCCTTTTGTAGAATGAACCGGCGAGTTACGTTTGCAAGCAAGGTTAAGTCGAGAAGACGGAGCCGCAGCGAAAGCGAGTCTGAATAGGGCGAATTAGTTTGTAGGCGTAGACCCGAAACCGTGTGATCTACCCCTGTCCAGGGTGAAGGTGCGGTAACACGCACTGGAGGCCCGAACCCACGTACGTTGAAAAGTGCGGGGATGAGGTGGGGGTAGCGGAGAAATTCCAATCGAACTCGGAGATAGCTGGTTCTCCCCGAAATAGCTTTAGGGCTAGCCTCGGAAAGAAGAGTCGTGGAGGTAGAGCACTGATTGGGTGCGGGGCCCGCCAAGGGTTACCAAGCTCAGTCAAACTCCGAATGCCATAGACTTATTATCCGGGAGTCAGACAGTGAGTGCTAAGATCCATTGTCAAAAGGGAAACAGCCCAGACCATCAGCTAAGGTCCCCAAGTGTGTGTTAAGTGGGAAAGGATGTGGAGTTGCACAGACAACCAGGATGTTGGCTTAGAAGCAGCCACCATTTAAAGAGTGCGTAATAGCTCACTGGTCGAGTGACTCTGCGCCGAAAATGTAACGGGGCTAAACACACCACCGAAGCTATGGCTTGATACTATGTATCAGGGGTAGGGGAGCGTTGTATGCGGATTGAAGTTGGACCGGAAGGACTGGTGGACTGCATACAAGTGAGAATGCCGGTATGAGTAACGAAAAGATCAGTGAGAATCTGATCCGCCGAAAGCCCAAGGTTTCCTGAGGAAGGTTCGTCCGCTCAGGGTAAGTCGGGACCTAAGGCGAGGCCGAAAGGCGTAGTCGAAGGACAACAGGTTGAAATTCCTGTACCACCGTAAACCGTTATGAGTGAGTGGGGTGACGCAGGAGGGTAGTGACGCGAGCTGATGGATGCTCGTCCAAGCAGTGAGGCTGATGTGTAGGCAAATCCGCACATCGATAAGGCTGGGCTGTGATGGGGAGGGAAAATTTATAGTACCGAAGGTCATGATCTCACACTGCCAAGAAAAGCCTCTAGCCAGGTGAAGGTGCCCGTACCGCAAACCGACACAGGTAGGCGAGAAGAGAATTCTAAGGCGCGCGGAAGAACTCTCGTTAAGGAACTCGGCAAAATGACCCCGTAACTTAGGGAGAAGGGGTGCCCCGGTAGTGTGAATAGCACGAGGGGGCCGCAGTGAAAAGGCCCAAGCGACTGTTTAGCAAAAACACAGGTCTGTGCGAAGCCGCAAGGCGAAGTATACGGGCTGACGCCTGCCCGGTGCTGGAAGGTTAAGGGGAGTGGTTAGGGATTCGTCCCGAAGCTATGAACCGAAGCCCCAGTAAACGGCGGCCGTAACTATAACGGTCCTAAGGTAGCGAAATTCCTTGTCAGGTAAATTCTGACCCGCACGAATGGCGTAACGACTTGGGCGCTGTCTCAACGAGAGATCCGGTGAAATTTTAATACCTGTGAAGATGCAGGTTACCCGCGACAAGACGGAAAGACCCCATGGAGCTTTACTGCAGCTTGATATTGGACTTTGATACGATTTGTACAGGATAGGTGGGAGCCTAGGAAGCCGGAGCGCCAGCTTCGGTGGAGGCGCCGTTGGGATACCACCCTGATCGTGTCGGAGTTCTAACCTAGTACCGTGATCCGGTGCGGGGACAGTGTCAGGCGGGCAGTTTGACTGGGGCGGTCGCCTCCTAAAGAGTAACGGAGGCGCCCCAAGGTTCCCTCAGAATGGTTGGAAATCATTCGAAGAGTGCAAAGGCAAAAGGGAGCTTGACTGCGAGACTGACAAGTCGAGCAGGGACGAAAGTCGGGCTTAGTGATCCGGTGGTACCGCATGGAAGGGCCATCGCTCAACGGATAAAAGCTACCCTGGGGATAACAGGCTTATCTCCCCCAAGAGTCCACATCGACGGGGAGGTTTGGCACCTCGATGTCGGCTCATCGCATCCTGGGGCTGAAGTAGGTCCCAAGGGTTGGGCTGTTCGCCCATTAAAGCGGTACGCGAGCTGGGTTCAGAACGTCGTGAGACAGTTCGGTCCCTATCTGTCGTGGGCGTAGGAAATTTGAGAGGAGCTGTCCTTAGTACGAGAGGACCGGGATGGACGCACCGCTGGTGCACCAGTTGTTCCGCCAGGAGCATAGCTGGGTAGCTAAGTGCGGAAGGGATAAGCGCTGAAAGCATCTAAGCGTGAAGCCCCCCTCAAGATGAGATTTCCCAACTAGTAAGACCCCTTGAAGACGACGAGGTTGATAGGCCTGAGGTGGAAGTGCAGCAATGTATGGAGCTGACAGGTACTAATCGGTCGAGGGCTTATCCAATATCTTAAATGCAAAATGAGTTTCGTATCCAGTTTTCAGGTGATCAAACATCTGATCCGATTTTGAAGCGAGTTACTGATTGTAACGAGCACAAAATCACGTTTGGTGGCGATGGCGGAGGGGTTCCACACGTACCCATCCCGAACACGACCGTTAAGCCCTCTAGCGCCGATGGTACTTGGACCGAAGGGTCCTGGGAGAGTAGGAGGCCGCCAAGCAATAAGAACCACTACCGATAACCGGTGGTGGTTTTTTTATCCCCAAGTGGATAACTGACGATGGAGATCAACGCTAGCCTATGGTTATCCTCAAATTGTACACAGTTGTTCACATTTTCCTCTGTATAGATCTGATATTCACCAGCCCAACTACGAAACATATCAATTCAGCATGAACTATGCACAGTCTTATTCACATATTCAGTTGATATATCAGAATTATATACTTCTATCCACATAAACAAGTCAATATCGACTCCACTACAAATTTATTATCCACAGAAAGCGTAGCGACTTTTGGTTTGATGATTCGCTATATAGATATCCACAGGTCTCTGGATTCTACGTTCTAATTTCCTTACAAGTGATATAACAGCAATAGCAGCTCTAACGGATGGGCTATTTCAGGTTTGTATCGATCGAAATTAGATGCCTGAAGCAAACATCGATATTCGCGATGATCAAATTACTGCAAAAATGCAGTTATTTTACTAAATTCATAGGTTTTACCGATAAAAGGATGTATTTTTGCATCCTTTTATTATTTTCCTCTGGATATATAGTTTTTTCGATTATAGCAAAGCAACAAATATACTCCCTAGAAAGCTCACCGTATCCACTCTTCCTCGAACTTTTTACGTCTTTCTTACCCTGATTTACCTATGAGATCTTACATCCTGTTACTACGGCTTTCCATTACCGACTGAACCTCACCCCGATCCTGCTTTACTTTGAATTTTTATAAAAACAAGTTGAATACGTCAAAAGACCTGCGCGGCAGCTTTCCTTATGATAGAGATAGGAATACAAATAGCGATGGAAAAGGGGCGTATCAATTGATGAGAAAGGGACTATCGTTGTTGGTTGTAACCGCTTTAATTATGGTTCTGGCAGCGTGCGGGAACAGTGGGGAGGGGAAGAGCAGCGGCGGAAAGAACGGGACGATCGGGATTGCGATGCCGTCCAAGACATTGGAGCGCTGGGTAAGCGATGGCGCCAACATGAAAAAGGAATTCGAGGACATCGGCTATGGCGTCGATTTGCAGTATGCAGAGGACGTTGTTGAGAATCAGGTCTCCCAAATCGAGAACATGATTACCAAGGGTGTTAAGGTCATTGTTATTGCTCCGATCGATGGAGAATCATTGACCGATGTATTGGATAAAGCATCAGAGGCAAATATCGATGTCATTGCTTATGACCGGCTGATCAAGAAGAGCAAGCATGTAAGCTTCTACGCTACATTCGACAATTTTAAAGTAGGCGAGCTGCAAGCGAACTATATTGTAGACAAACTGGGTCTTAAGGATGACAAAGGTCCGTTCAACATCGAGTTGTTTGGGGGCTCACCGGACGATAACAATGCTTACTTCTTCTACGATGGAGCGATGTCCGTGCTGCAGCCTTATATTGATAGTGGCAAGCTTGTTGTTCGCAGCGGCCAGACCTCAATGGATAAAATTGCCACAATGCGTTGGGATGGTGCTACAGCCCAAGCACGGATGGATAACCTGCTGAGCGCCAACTATGCAGATGCTACGGTAGATGCTGTTCTGGCACCGAATGATGCGATCAGCATTGGGGTTATCTCTTCCCTGAAGGGTGTAGGCTATGGTTCGGCGAATAAGCCAATGCCGATTCTGACTGGTCAAGACGCAGAGCTTGCCTCTGTAAAATCGATTATCGCTGGCGAGCAGACGTCGACTGTCTTTAAGGATACACGCGCTTTAGCGAAGAAGGTCGTCACAATGGTACAAAGCATCATGAAGGGTGAAGAGGCAGAAGTCAACGATACAACGACGTATGACAATGGCGAGAAGGTTGTTCCTTCCTATCTATTGGAACCGGTTATTGTAGACAAAGACAACTATAAGAAGATTTTGGTTGATTCGGGCTACTACACCGAAGATCAACTAAAGTAGTAAGGTAATTCAAAAAGTCCACTTTTGATCACGAGGTGAATCAGGAAGTGAGATCGGCATCGAATCTTGAATTCAGCCGGGTCAAGCGCATGCTTACGAAGTATGTTTCCTCCGGAAACATCTCAGGTGCTCACGTACAAACTACGTACGCTCCGCTCCTCAGACCCTAGCTTCATCCAACCTTCTCGGTGCTAGAAACCGGCCTTTTTGAACTTACATTATAATTCTTCAATGATTTAGTGGCGGCCTCTTCATGGCTGTCGCTAAATCATTTATGACGATATTTCCGAAAGCGGGGTGCAGCATCATTGACGACAGCAATTTTGGAAATGAGGAAGATTACAAAGACCTTCCCCGGTGTTAAAGCTCTCGAGAATGTGAACCTTCGTGTGCAAGAGGGTGAGATACACGCGCTGATCGGTGAGAATGGCGCCGGCAAGTCGACGCTGATGAAGGTATTGAGCGGTGTATATCCACATGGCACTTATGAGGGTGACATCCTATTCAAAGATGAAGTGTGCGAATTCAAGGATATTAAGCAGAGTGAGAATAAAGGGATCGTCATCATCCATCAGGAGTTGGCGTTAGTTCCTCAATTAACGATTGCAGAAAATATATTTATTGGAAATGAGCAGACAAGAAGAGGAATCATCAATTGGAACGAAACGATCGTCCGGACGAGAGAACTGCTGCAGCTTGTTGGTCTGAATGAGTCGCCGAATACGCCAATCGCGGAGATCGGTGTTGGGAAACAACAACTGGTGGAGATCGCCAAGGCCATCTCCAAGCAGGTGAAGCTGCTCATCCTGGATGAGCCGACAGCAGCGCTGAATGAGGATGACAGCGAGAATCTGTTGAATCTGCTGCTGGAATTCAAAAAGCAGGGAATTACCTCGGTACTGATCTCTCATAAACTCAATGAAATTACGAGGGTCGCTGACTCGATCACGATTCTGAGGGACGGCAAATCGATAGAGACATTGGATATGAAGAAGGACAACGTGACAGAGGATCGGATTATCAAAGGAATGGTTGGGCGCGAGCTGACGAATCGTTATCCGGAGCATACTCCGAAGCTGGGCGATCTATTTTTTGAGGTGAAAAATTGGAACGTATACCATCCCGTACTTGCGAATCGCAAAGTGATCGATAACTGCAGCTTTGAAGTGTGCCGCGGTGAGATCGTGGGTATTGCCGGTCTGATGGGCTCGGGGCGAACGGAACTAGCGATGAGCCTGTTCGGACAATCGTATGGACGACGCATTAGTGGCGAGATCCGTAAAGACGGGAAGCAGCTTCACTTGAAGAGTATTACCCAAGCCATCAAGGAAGGCATTGCCTATGTGACAGAGGACCGCAAGGAATACGGCCTGATTCTGAATGAAGATATCAAGCGCAATACGACACTCGCGGCGATGAACAAGATATCGAAATGGTTTGTTATTAATGATAACCAGGAAATCATCGTAGCTGAGGATTTTCGCAAGAAACTGAACATTAAGGCACCGAGCATTCTACAGAAGACCGGCAATTTGAGCGGGGGCAATCAGCAGAAGGTAGTACTTAGCAAATGGATATTCTCGGGGCCAGACCTGCTGATCCTAGATGAGCCTACGCGAGGGATTGATGTAGGCGCGAAATATGAGATTTATTCGATTATCAATGAGCTTGCCGATTCCGGCAAAGGCATCCTGATGATATCCTCCGAATTGCCAGAGCTGCTCGGTATGTGTGACCGAATCTATGTGATGAGCGAAGGAAGATTTACCGGGGAGATGCGAAGAGAGAATGCAACGCAGGAAGCATTGATGAGATTGATGACCAAGAGTAGGGGGAAGATCCAAGATGAGCACCATAACTAAACTGCTGCGCAACAATGTACGACAATATGGAATGTTCCTGGTCCTTGTACTAATTATGGGACTATTTCAAATTTTGTCGGACGGTACTTTGCTTAAGCCTCTGAATATTACGAACCTGGTACTGCAGAACAGCTATATCCTGATTCTAGTTATCGGCATGCTGTTGGTGATTATCACGGGGCATATCGACCTGTCCGTTGGCTCGATCGCAGCGTTCATTGGGGCTATGGCGGCCGTCATGATGGTCAATTACCACATGCCCTTCCCGCTCGCCATGCTGTTATGCTTGTTGATGGGAGCACTGATCGGTGCATGGCAGGGCTTCTGGGTTGCCGCGGTCGGGATTCCGTCCTTTATTGTCACACTGGCAGGGATGTTGCTGTTCCGCGGTCTTACGATGCTAGTGCTTGGCGGTCAATCCATCGGTCCATTCCCGGGCGGGTTCCGCAGCATTAGCTCGGGCTTCATTCCGGATATTCCCGGCAATTGGAATGTTCATATGCTGACCCTGCTGCTAGGCGCCGTGCTGTCGCTATTGTATATTTTTATGGAGTGGAGAGGTCGGATTACTCAGTCACGCTACCAATTTGAAGTGCTGTCACTACCTTTATTTATTGCTAAAGTAGCTTTTATAGTTATCATTATAAATTTATTCACCTTCGTATTATCCGCGTATAACGGAATTCCGAATGTACTTGTTATCCTGTTCGCCTTGGTTGTGTTATACACCTTCGTTATGCGTAAGACGGTTATGGGACGCCATATTTATGCCGTTGGTGGCAATGAGAAGGCGGCTAGACTGTCAGGCGTAAAGACGAAGAAGATGACCTTCTGGGTATTCGTCAATATGGGCGTTATGGCAGCTCTTGCGGGGCTGATCTTTACCGCGCGCTTGAATGCGGCTACTCCTAAGGCGGGCGTCAATTTCGAGCTTGATGCGATTGCGGCCTGCTTTATCGGCGGGGCTTCGGCATCGGGCGGTGTCGGTACCGTGATTGGTGCGATGATCGGTGGCCTCGTCATGGGCGTGATGAACAACGGGATGTCTCTAATCGGGCTTGGTATCGATTATCAACAAGGAATTAAGGGGCTTGTTCTGCTGCTGGCCGTAGCCTTCGATATTTACAATAAAAATAAAACAGCGGCATAACCGAAGCAAAATAGAGTTATCACCGTACCGCGATCATTGACCTGATTGAGGGTACGGTTTTTCTCTTCTCATAAAAAGAGAGCGCTTTATTTCAGGTGGAACGAAGTATAATTGAAAGGGGTCAAGCCAGCTGGTGAACCGACTACCTTGATAGCACCGGAGGGGGAAGTAGTGAAGAAACTAGTTATTCTATATTTTGTTCTGATCAGTCTTTTCTTGATCTATTTGTACTCGGCTTATACCCGCGGAGCAGCCGATCCGATGGAATCGGCCGTTGGACTTCGGGGAGAATCGGATGAGAAGTATGTGATGGTGAACTACCTCGCTGGCAACGAGTATTGGAAAAATACGCTGAAGGGCTTCGAGGATGCGGCAGAGGCGTTGGGCGTAACCGTGGAATACCGCGGAGCCACTCAATATGACGAGCATGAGGAAGTCACCGTGCTTGAACAGGTCATTGCCAAAAAACCTGCTGGAATTGCCGTCTCGGCCATTAACTCCGAGGCGCTGATTAACGTCATCGATAAAGCAGTTTCTTCAGGTATACCGGTTGTGCTGTTCGATTCCAATGTCCCTAATAGCAAGGCATACTCTTTTTTGAGTACGGATAACTATAATGCAGGGGTCGTGGCAGCCCATAAGATGGATGAGCTGATTGGAGAGTCGGGGACCGTAGCCATCCTTACTCAACAGAATCAATTGAATCAACAACAACGCGTCACCGGGTTCACCGAGACGCTCAAGGACCAGCATCCCCATCTTAAGGTCGTAGAGATCGTTGAGGACAAGGGGGATCAGGTCGTCTCCGAGAACAGGACAGAGGAACTGTTGCTGAGATATCCAGACCTGAAGGGAATCTTCGTCACGGAAGCCGTTGGAGGGATTGGCGTAGGCAATGCGCTGATAAATAACAATCGCAGCGATATCCAGGTTATTAGCTTTGATACCAATAAAGGGACGCTGGATTTGATCAAGAAAGGCGTTATATCTGCGACGATGGCTCAGGGCACCTGGAACATGGGTTACTGGGCATTAATGCAGCTGTTCCATCTGAATAATTCATTGGTCGAGCCGGTTGGAGATTGGCAGCAGGCTCAGGTTCCTCCACTCCCGACCTATGTGGATACCGGAATATCCGTTGTAACCAAATCCAATGTCGAACATTTCTATGCTAAATAACCGCTGCATCTTCGTTTGGGATTGGGGGGAACAAGCATGCGAACCAAATGGCTGCAATTCGATAACTGGTCGATTCGCGACAAACTGATCCTGCATATTTTGCTAATTAGCATTTTTCCGGCTCTCTGCCTTGGACTGTTAATTTCATGGGCTACCAGCTACACCATCGAAGAGCAAGTCAACGGGCAGACATCCCAGTTGATTGGCAATGTGAATAAATCTCTCGATTATCATGCTAGCAATATGCAGAATGTATCATATCTGATTTCCTTTAATCCGGAGATAGGGAAGTTCTTTGCTGAAGGCGCCTCGGCTTTTCCAGGGGAACAGGAGCGCTATAAGACGCTGAAATTCCTCCAGGGCTTCACGACACTTCACTCCGAGATCGCTGGGATTATGGTCGTTAACCATAAGGGGGAGTATTTAAGCAACGAGATGTATGCACGCACCAGCCGGAACTTGACGGAAGAGAACTGGTATCAGGATGCCGTTAAGGCGAAGGGGATCTTCAAACTCGTCGGACATCCGGTCAAAAGAAATGTAACGAGCCACGCTAATTACAAGGATGAGGAGGTCGTCTCCTTCGTTCGTGCAGTGCTTGATCCGGAGACCCAGGCCGTGCAGGGCGTCGTGCTGATCGATTTCAAATCGCGGCTGATCGCCGAGGTGGTCCGCGATGTCAGACTCGGCAAGTCGGGGTATCTTATCGTGATGGATGACAAGGGAGACGCACTCTATGCCCCTAAAAACTCCATCGTTGACCAGCTTGATCGGGAACGAATCTTAACGGACAATGCGGGAGATTTTGCGGAAAAGGTAGATGGCAAGCCGATACAGTATATCTATCAAAAATCATCCTTTACGGGCTGGACGACAGTCGGTGTCTTTCCGATGCAGGATAGAATCCAGGGGATCAATGAGATTAATCTGTATATCGTCTCTTTTGTATTTCTCGTTAGCTTGCTGGGAATCGCAGCATCCTATTATTTGTCCTACTCGATCTCCCGTCCGATTATCCAACTGTCGTCGTTCATGCATAAAGTTGAGAACGGCAATATGAGCATTCGTTATAACGGCAAACGCCGTGATGAAATCGGCATGCTTGGCAATAGCTTCAACCAGATGCTTGCGCAGATCAAGCGCCTGTTAAGGCAGGTTAATGAGGAGCAGCGCTTGAAGCGGGAGGCGGAGCTGCGTAGTCTGCAGGCTCATATCCAACCTCATTTTCTCTATAATACGCTGGATACGATCCAGTGGCTGGCCAGAAAAGACGGGGCTTATGAGGCAACAGAAGTGGTTGAATCCTTATCGCGTCTATTTCGGATCGGACTCAGTCGGGGGAAAGAGATTATTCCGCTTGCCGATGAATTTGAACATATCCGTAGTTATCTGATGATTCAGAAGACTCGTTATAAAGACAAGCTGAACTACAGTATCGATATTGAGCCGGAATTAATGAATCTGTTCGTAATCAAGTTGATCCTGCAGCCCGTCGTGGAGAATGCCATCTATCACGGCATTAAGGAGCGGCGTGGGCCAGGCTTCATATCAATCCGTGCAACCGCTGAGGAAGGAATGGTTGTCATTAGGATTGAAGATGACGGTAACGGTATGACTGAGGATAAACTGAGCCTACTGCGCACACAGCTAGATCAGGTCGGCAAGACCGATTACATGCAGCCTACACCGCAAGAGAAAGGCGAGGAAGAGGGAGGGCCTCTTAAAAGCTATGGACTTAGGAATGTGCAAGAACGGATTCGCCTCAGCTACGGAGAGCCTTACGGAATATCAATTGATAGTCAATGGAAGAGCGGGACGGTAGTGACGATTCGTCATCCTATTATGCATCGGGAGGAGTAGAGCGATGAATCAGAAGTGGAAGGTCATTATAGCGGATGATGAGTTTATTATCCGCGAGGGAATTAGGGGTTCAATAGATTGGGATAGACTGAATCTGCAGGTCGTCGGGGAAGCGGAGGATGGAGAAGAAGCATTAGAACTGGCACTGAAGGAGCAGGTTAATATCCTTATCGTGGACCTCAGTATGCCGATTATGGACGGCTTGACATTGATCAGCGAGCTTCGCGATCAGCTTCCTGGTTGTAAAGTAATCATTATTACCGGGCATGATGAATTTGTTTACGCCAAGAGAGCGATCAAGCTCAGCGTCGACGACTATATCTTGAAGCCCGTTAATCCGGGACAATTAATGGAGGTGCTAGCGGGCGTTTCTAGGAAGCTGGAGATAGAGTCTACCAATGAGAAAATACTCGATATTGCCTCGAAGCAGCTTGACAAGAATGTGTCGCTGTTGCGGGAACGCTTTTGCCTGGAATGGATCGAAGGTGATGTAAGCGAGGATGAGATTGCAGGACAACTGGCCTTCCTGCAAATGCCGGAGAGGCTGCCCGATATGGTTGGGATCGTCCGCTGGCCGGAACAGTCCAAGGGGAAGGCGTTCATGTCCGAGAAGGATCGGCAGCTCTTGCTGTTCGCAATCGAGAACGTGATTGAAGAATTGATTGGGGAGACGAGAGATGCCGAGGATTACGTCCATTTCCGTGATCAGACCGGGATGATCGTCGTATTGGTCTGGGGAAGCCGAGACACCACGATTGGCACTCGAATTACTGAAGCCTGTGAGAAGTATCTGGATCTGGCCGTGCTTGTCAGTTTTCAATTGAACGAAGGAAATGTAAATTTACCGGAGCTGTATACAGCAGCCAAGACGATGGTCAACCGGGAAGCGCGCATGTCCGATTTCGTCAGAAAAGCGCGGGAAATAATCGAGCAGCGATACAGCGATCCCGAGCTGAATTTAGAGTTCGTGGCGGATGAGCTTGGCGTGTCGTCCGTGTATTTGAGCCGTATTTTTAAGCAGGAGTCAGGTCAGTCCTTCATTGGAATGTTAACCCATGTTCGAACGACGATGGCAATCCGCCTGCTGGTGGGGACGAAGCTGACAATGCATGAGATCGCTGAGAAGACAGGCTACGATTCACAGCATTATTTCAGCACCTCCTTTAAGAAGGTCGTCGGTATACCACCGAATCTTTACCGCAAGAGCTTTCTCGAGGGATAACAGATGGTTATAAGTCTAAGAATATGAACATCCCATTGGCAAATTCAAAAATTGTGCTATAATAAAATCAAAGTCAAAGAAAGTCAAAGTCAACATACGGCTAGTTGTTATAAAGTGAGGTTCAAAAAGATTCGATGCCGAGATCACTTCTTGAATAACTTCGTGTTAGATATAGAATTTATAAGTTATCAGCGTAGCTGATGAAATTTATATATCGCAAGAAAACCTACCTTTGAATCGCGGTCGCTCATCCATGAATTGGCCTCGATTGGTTTTCTTATCAAAAGTGACTTTTTGAACTACCTCTAAGGCCTTTGGTATTAAATTGGAAGCACCCTCTGATATTCAAACCGAACAGTGCGGTTAATAATAGGTATATGGGTTATCCAATATTGGCTGTATGTTGGAGTAATGAGCAATGGAGGATGGGTGATGCGTAATATTTCCGATATTATCGAGAAGCACCTTAAGAGCATTTTGCAAGAGAGTCCGGAGGGCGCTGTAGAGATACAGCGTAATGATCTGGCAGACAGGTTCTCCTGTGTTCCATCTCAGATTAACTATGTCATCAGCACACGCTTTACGCTGGAGAAGGGTTATCTGGTGGAGAGCAAGAGGGGCGGAGGAGGTTATATTCGCATCCGTCGTATCGAGCTCCCCGGCCCGATTAGTTTGCATACTCATCTTCAGCATACGATCGGAGATGAGATGGGCCAGACGGCGGCAGAGGGATTGATCTATCAACTGGAGGAATCACGGTTCCTCACCCGAAGGGAAGCAGCGCTAATGAAGGCGGCTATATCTCGGGAAGTGCTGATGGTGAAGCTGCCGTACCGCGATCAGATCCGGGCGCAAATGATGAAGGCGATGTTGATTTCTTTGTTAGGTTAATGAGTCTATCCAGTTAAGGAGGGATTCCAATAATGCAATGCCAAGAATGCGGTAAACGTCCTGCCACGCTCCATTTTACGAAAATCGTGAATGGGGAGAAGACAGAATTTCATATTTGTGAAGCATGCGCCCGCGAGAAGGGAGAATTAATTCCTGGAACGGCGGGAGGCTTCTCGATTCATAGCCTGTTATCCGGTCTGCTCGATTTTAGTCCTGCGACTTCTAGTCAGGCCTCGGGTGTGAAGCCTGCGGAGAACCTGCACTGTGAGAAATGCGGGTTGACCTATTCTCAATTCAGCAAGCTGGGTCGGTTCGGATGCAGCTCCTGTTATAAATATTTCAATGATCGTCTGGACCCTCTATTAAGAAGAGTTCATGGCAATACGACACATGTCGGTAAGGTGCCAAGACGGGTTGGAGGGCATATCCATATGAAGCGTAAGCTGGATGATCTCCGCCGGGAGCTACAATACCGGGTTCTTCATGAACAGTTCGAAGAAGCAGCGGCACTGCGCGATCAGATCCGTGAACTCGAGAAGAACATTTCCGCAGAGTAAGGAGGAATTGCGATGGGAAATCTTCAATTTACAGAGCAGCCGCTTAGCGAGTGGATGAATCGTGACGGAAATGAATCGAATATTGTAATTAGCACCCGGGTGCGGATCGCTCGCAACCTGGTTGAATGTCCTTTTCCTATATTGGCTACGAATCAGCAATCGGAGGAGGTGTTGAACCAGTTCGAACAGGTGCTCAGCGATGAACGGATGCAGCCGTTCGGACAGCTCCATCCGATTGAGCTTGATGATCTGGACGATCTGGATAAGCAGGTTCTGGTGGAGAAGCATCTGATTAGTCCGAGCTTGGTTACTGAATCAAGAAATGGCGCGGCATTCATAAGCGATGATGAGAGCTTGAGCATCATGGTGAATGAAGAGGACCACTTGAGGATTCAATGTCTGTATCCGGGACTTCAGGTCAAAGAGGCCTGGGAAAAGGCGTCGGCTGTCGACGATATCTTCGAGGATCATGTCGATTATGCGTTTGACGACAAGCGTGGTTACTTGACTAGTTGTCCGACGAATGTCGGTACAGGGCTGAGAGCTTCCGTAATGATCCACCTGCCTGCGCTGGCTCTTACGAGTCAGATCGGGCGGATTTTGTCGGCTGTGACTCAGGTCGGTCTGGCTGTGCGCGGGATTTATGGCGAAGGCAGCGAGACCGTCGGCAACCTGTTCCAGATCTCCAATCAGATTACGCTGGGACAGAATGAATCTGAGATTATTGACAACCTGTATGGTGTCGTAGTACAAATTATTGAACATGAAAAAGCAGCCAGGGAAAAATTGCTTTCTGACTCGCGAATCCGTATTATGGATCGTATAATGCGTTCATATGGAATATTATCCTATTCCGAAATCATCGATTCGAAGGAAGCGGCGCAGCGTCTGTCAGACGTTCGGCTCGGTGTGGATCTTGGTTTCGTGAATGTACCCTTCCATGCTCTAAATGAATTGAACGTCATGACACAGCCAGGCTTCTTGCA
This sequence comes from Paenibacillus lutimineralis, assembly GCF_003991425.1. Lineage (NCBI taxonomy): Bacteria > Bacillati > Bacillota > Bacilli > Caryophanales > Paenibacillaceae > Paenibacillus > Paenibacillus lutimineralis. The sequence continues at coordinate 5,740,078 of NZ_CP034346.1, read as the reverse complement.
GAAGAGGCAGGGGGGAAACATGTCGCCAGGAGAGCGGGATATATACCGCGCCAAGGTGATACGCGAGCATTTGAAGGATAATTTGCAATAAAGTGTGTGTAAAAGACCGGTTTTCAGCACCGAGAAGGTTGGATGAAGCTAGGGACTGAGGAGCGGAGCGTACGTAGTTTGTACGTGAGCACCGGAAGGCCCGGCTGAATTCAAGATTCGATGTCGAATAAGCTCTCAGTGTTACTTCGTGATTAAAAGCGGTTGGAATAGATTTAATTTGGAGGTGTATTGGATATGATGTTTGGTAGATTTACAGAACGCGCCCAGAAGGTACTGGCACTCGCTCAGGATGAGGCGGTCAGACTCGGGCATAACAATATCGGAACGGAGCATATTCTACTGGGATTAATCCGTGAAGGCGAAGGCATTGCAGCCAAAGCTCTTATCGGTCTTGGTCTTGGTTTGGAGAAAATACAAGATGAGGTTGAGACTTTAATTGGACGCGGTCAGGAACAGCCGATTAATATTGCCTATACGCCGCGTGCAAAGAAAGTTATCGAGCTGTCGATGGATGAAGCACGTAAGTTAGGCCACACCTATGTGGGTACCGAGCATATCCTGCTGGGATTGATCCGTGAAGGTGAAGGCGTAGCTGCACGCGTACTTAACAATCTGGGCATCAGCTTGAACAAAGCACGTCAGCAAGTGTTGCAACTGCTGGGCAGCAGCGAAGCCGTATCCAGCCATCATGGCGCACCCGTTAATGTGAATACGCCAACGCTGGATAGCCTTGCTCGTGATTTGACCGCTACCGCCAAAGAGGGTAACCTCGACCCGGTAATCGGACGTAGCAAGGAGATCGAACGCGTTATCCAAGTGTTGAGCCGGCGGACGAAGAACAATCCGGTACTTATCGGTGAGCCTGGTGTTGGTAAGACCGCGGTTGCCGAAGGGTTGGCTCAGAAGATTGTAAATAATGAAATCCCTGAGACATTGCGCGACAAGCGCGTCATGACTCTTGATATGGGTTCTGTCGTAGCAGGTACGAAATATCGCGGCGAATTCGAGGACCGCTTGAAGAAGATTATGGATGAGATTCGCCAAGCTGGTAATATCATCTTGTTCATCGACGAATTACACACTCTGATTGGTGCTGGTGGAGCCGAAGGAGCCATCGATGCTTCCAACATTCTGAAGCCAGCCCTGGCCCGTGGTGAGCTGCAATGCATCGGGGCAACTACGCTGGACGAATACCGCAAGTATATCGAGAAGGATGCGGCTCTGGAACGCCGTTTCCAACCGATTACAGTCGACGAGCCATCTGCGGATGAGACGATTCAGATTTTGCATGGCCTTCGCGATCGCTACGAAGCGCATCACCGTGTAAAAATCACGGATGAAGCGATTGAGCAAGCAGTTAAATTGTCCGACCGTTACATTCAGGACCGCTTCTTACCGGACAAGGCGATCGACTTGATTGATGAGGCGGGCTCCAAAGTAAGACTGAGCACATATACGGTACCGCCTAATTTGAAGCAACTGGAGAGCCGTCTGGAGGATATTCGCAAGGAGAAGGACGCGGCTGTACAAAGTCAGGAATTTGAGAAAGCGGCTGCCCTGCGCGATACCGAACAGAAGATTCGCGAAGAGCTTGATGTGACGAAGAACCAATGGAAAGAAAAGCAAGGGCGCATGGATTCTGAAGTGACTCCGGAGGATATCGCCGAGGTTGTGGCTAGCTGGACAGGGATCCCTGTCAACAAGCTGAAAGAAGAAGAGACCGAGCGTCTCATGAATATGGAGTCCATCCTGCATGAGCGTGTTATCGGCCAGGATGAAGCCGTTAAGGCGGTCAGCCGGGCTATCCGCCGGGCACGTGCCGGACTCAAAGATCCGAAGCGCCCTATGGGCTCCTTCATCTTCCTTGGACCAACAGGTGTAGGTAAGACCGAATTGGCCCGTGCTTTGGCTGAAGCAATGTTTGGCGATGAGAATGCGGTCATCCGTATCGATATGTCAGAGTACATGGAGAAGCATTCCACCGCTCGTCTGGTTGGCGCGCCTCCAGGATATGTCGGTTATGAAGAAGGCGGTCAATTGACCGAGAAAGTACGTCGCAAGCCATATTCGGTAGTGCTGCTTGACGAGATCGAGAAGGCGCATCCGGAAGTATTCAACATCCTGCTGCAAGTGCTTGAGGATGGACGACTGACCGATTCCAAGGGCCGTGTTGTCGACTTCCGTAACACGCTGATCATTCTGACCTCTAACGTCGGAGCAGAAGCGATCCGCCGCAATACCAAAATGGGCTTTACTGCCGTGACGGATGCAGGTGCGGATTACGATAATATGAAGTCCAAGGTAATGGAAGAACTGAAGAAGGGCTTCCGTCCCGAGTTCCTGAACCGGATCGATGAGATTATCGTGTTCCATTCACTCGAAGAAAAGCATATTGGAGAAATCGTAACGCTGATGTCCGAAGAATTACGGAAACGGCTGAACGACTTCGATGTGGACTTCGTGCTGACAGACAAAGCGAAGGCGTTTCTGGCTAAGGAAGGCTATGATCCGACTTATGGTGCTCGTCCATTGCGCCGGGCGATTCAGAAGCATATCGAAGACCGTCTGTCTGAGGAATTGCTGACCGGTAAGGTGAAAAAGGGCGATTCCCTCACGATTGATGAAGAAAATGGTGAATTAACCGTGAAGAAGACCGGGGATTTTGTGAAAATGGTATAAATTGTTGACTTTGTCCAAAATTTCACCTAAATCTCTTCATTAGAGCGACTAAATTGCCGATTAACATAATAAAAGCAGCTTCCAGGGCAGGATTGCTTTGGAAGCTGCTTTTTTGCAAATATAATACATAATTTTTCTTCATTTGATTTATTTTCAAGAATACTTACATGTTTTTTCAGAAGTTAACGAAAATTGTTTGCACGCAAAACTTTACGCCAAATCGATAACAATGATAAACTTTGATTATTAGCTTTGTGGTGCAACCTGCAAGGTTTGTTAAATATTGCGAAAGTAAGAAGGAGAGATTAATGGCAAAAGTAAAAATAAAGTTCTTCTGTACCGATTGCGGCTATGAATCACCGAAATGGTACGGGAAATGTCCTGGGTGCGGGGCATGGAACAGCATGGTGGAAGAAACGGAGAAAGTGGTCAAGACGCAGGGGATTTCCTCCGGCATATTTCATACGAAAGAAAAGCCACTTCCGATCATAAATATAGAGAGTGGCCAAGAGCCGCGAATCCTTACCGGGATTGGAGAGCTTAACCGAGTACTGGGCGGAGGGATTGTCCCTGGATCGCTGGTGCTGGTTGGCGGGGATCCTGGAATCGGCAAATCAACATTACTACTGCAAACCTCGAACGAGATGGCCAATTCAGGCAGGAAAGTTCTTTATGTCTCCGGAGAAGAATCGGTTCGTCAGACGAAGCTGCGGGCCGAGAGGCTCGGGGCATTATCCCCGAATCTCTACGTCATGTGCGAGAGCAGTATCGATGGAATTGAGGAAGCGATCAATGAAGTTAAGCCAGATTTCCTCGTCATCGACTCCATTCAGACCGTATATATGCCAGAGGTCACCAGCGCGCCCGGAAGCGTCTCCCAAGTGCGGGAATGTACGGCCCGGTTCATGCGGGTTGCCAAAGGGCAGGGAATCGCTACGGTATTGGTTGGACATGTTACGAAGGAAGGGGCTATCGCCGGACCGCGCATGCTGGAACATATGGTCGATTGCGTACTCTATTTTGAGGGCGAGCGTCACCATTCATACCGTTTGCTGCGTGCGGTGAAGAACCGTTTTGGCTCCACCAATGAGATGGGTATCTTCGAAATGAATGAGGCTGGTTTAGAGGAAGTTCTGAATCCTTCGGAGTTATTCCTCTCCGAACGCCCGCTTGGCGTTGCAGGTTCTACAGTAGTGGCCAGCATGGAAGGGACCAGACCGATGCTGGTCGAGCTTCAGGCTCTGGTTGCGTCAACTTTATTCCCCTCCCCGCGTAGAATGGCTACGGGTGTGGATCATAACCGGATGAATCTGATTATTGCCGTGCTGGAGAAGCGAATGGGCATGTTCCTGCAGAATCAGGACGCCTATGTTAATCTTGCCGGTGGAGTGAAGCTTGATGAGCCTGCCGTAGACCTAGCAATTGCCGTCAGTTTAGCCTCCAGCTTCCGCGATGTGCCTACGAAGCCCTATGATGTCGTCTTTGGCGAAGTCGGGCTTACCGGGGAAGTCAGAGCGGTCTCACGCGTTGAACAGAGAGTGAAGGAGGCTGCGAAGCTTGGCTTCAAACGGGTGATCCTGCCTGAGAAGAGCCTGAAGGGCTGGCAGGGACCCAAAGAGATCGAATTAATCGGTGTAAATACCGTTGCAGATGCGCTTGCTGTTGCATTAGATTAGGGGGCACAATAATGAAAGAAACAACTCAGGCAGAGAAAATGAATGATTTGCTGAAGCTCGTGGCTCCGGGCACTTCCTTTCGGGATGGGTTGGAAAATGTGCTGCGTGCTAAGACCGGCGGTTTAATTGTAGTCGGCTATAGCCCCGAAGTGATGGAGGTTGTAGAAGGCGGGTTTTCCATCAATTGCGATTTTTCTCCTAACTATCTGTACGAATTGGCCAAGATGGATGGATCCATCATTCTTAGTGAAGATTTAAAACGGATATTATATGCAAATACACAGCTGATCCCGGATTCGTCCATCGCTTCATCGGAGACTGGGATTCGCCATAGAACAGCGGAACGTGTTGCTAAACAGACGGGCAAGCTGGTCGTATCGATCTCACAGCGCCGCAATATTATTACTCTGTATCAGGGAGGACTGCGATACGCGCTGAAGGAGAGCGGTGAAATTCTGACCAAGGCGAACCAGGCGATTCAGACGCTAGAGAAATATAGGGCGGTACTCAACCAGGCTTTGACGAATCTGTCTGCTTCAGAGTTCGAGGAATTAGTGACGATTCCCGAAGTTGTGAATGTGATGCAGCGCGTGGAGATGGTTATCCGTATTAAGCTGGAGATCAAGCGTTTCATTAATGAGCTTGGAATTGAAGGTCGACTAATTAGCATGCAAATGGAAGAGCTGGTCAGCAATATGGAGGAGGAAGCCTGGCTTCTCTATAAAGATTATGCCAAGGATGATAGTGACGATGCGATCCGGGAGATAATTCTTGGTCTGAAGCGATCGAGTGACGATGAGCTATTGGATGATGTTCACATCACCCGTCTGCTCGGTTATCCTTCCGCGGCGGCGACTTCAGAAGAGATCATATCCCCTCGTGGTTATCGCGTATTAAATAAGATCCCTCGTCTACCCAATGTCATCATTCATAATTTGGTTGAACGGTTCCGCGAGCTGCCGGAAATACTAATGGCGTCGATTGAAAAACTTGATGAGGTTGACGGTATTGGGGAAGCAAGGGCGCGTGCGATTAAGGAAGGGCTGAAGCGAATACAGGAACAAGTGTTCATTGACAGGCAAATATAATTCCCCTATCATGAAGTGATGATTAAGGGGAATAATTATTAGAGGTGAAGAGATGATTACAAAATCAATCCCAAACCTTTTTACACTGAGCAACCTGTTCATGGGGATGATCGCTATAATGCTGGCGATGACCGGGAGGTACAGCCTGGCTTCCATCATGATCATCGTGGCAATGTTAATGGACGGTTTGGATGGGCGTGTTGCCAGAGCTTTGAATGCCCAGAGCGATTTTGGCAAGGAACTCGACTCTTTATCCGATGTGATCTCATTTGGGGTAGCTCCTGCACTCATTATGTACATCATTTCTTTCCAGAACATCCAGCCTGGTCTGGCTTGGACGGTTACAGCCATATTTCCGATGTGCGGTGCGCTTAGACTTGCTCGCTTTAATGTTCAGTCCGGAATCCCAGGATATTTCATCGGATTGCCGATTCCTGCAGCAGGCGGGGTTGTAGCAACATTGGCCTTATTTCATAACAATATCAGAGCCCCATATTTTATTGTCACGATGCTTCTATTGTCATACCTGATGGTCAGTTCAGTGAAGTATCCGAATTTCAAGAAGGTTGGTATTCCTAAGAAAGCTATTGCCTACGCTCCCGTTGTCATTATTGTTGCTATCATCGTCGCGGTTTTCTTTCCGGAGCAAATTTCCAAGCTGGTCTTTATTCCTTTGGTTCTTTATGCCGGGTATGGGCTTAAGCAGAATTTCGACAGATTGCTTCGCCGCAAAAAACATCATGACGAGGAAGCTGATGAGGTATTCCGGTCGAAATAGCGTAGTATAAATAAAAAGGCATTCATCTTGCCGCTTCGGCGGTAGATGATGCCTTTTTTTCGTGGCTTGATACTCCTATGCTGACATCCAGCTGGATTAAGACATGTTGAACAGTCCCAAAGTTGCGCATTTTTGCGATTCGCGTTCCAAAATTTCTTCCATATCGATATCAAGCAAATTGCATAAAGCCGACATGTAGAACAGGCTTCTACCAAGCTCATTCGTAATCACATCCCGGCAATTCTCACATAGCTCGCCCTGAACATGCTTGTTTATCGTCTCTTTGGCCTGCTGCAAATTCATACCAGGCTCAAAATCCTGCTTGGTGGCGTGCAGCTCGATACAGCCGCATTCGGTAATCGCCTTGGTAACGGAACGGGTCGCTGCGGCATTAGTTTGTCCCATTTTGGACATAACGTCCAGCAAACTGCGGTGACGGAGCAACAGTTCAGAAACTTGATCTTGAAAAGAATGAAGGCTTGGTGCGCTCATTTTCCATCCACCTCAATATTATGAATTGAGTCCATTATATGCCACATTTTCCTCACTAATCAACCAGAAATCCCATAATAACGGGATAGGGAGGCAAATTATATAATCATCGTAAAAGGCAGACAAACGGAGAAATGAGGAAAAAAAGTCTTTCTCTCTGGATTACACTGTGAAAAATTGGATCATACTGGATAAAGAAAGTATACAATTTTTGGAGGTGAAGAGAAGGACATGCTTAAGAAAAGTTTATTGATTCTATCCGGTCTGGCTGGTGCCTGGTTCGGATATACCGCTACAGGACTCGCCGGAGTTTTCCCGGAACCGCTTCGCTCCTGGTTTGCTGACATGCCAATGATTGCGGGGCAGCTTATTCTGGCGGTTGCTGGTGCTTGTCTTTTTTTATTCATGTACTCGCTTGTTGCTGAGACGCTTGCTACACAAATTGGGCGCCTGATTACCCGGTTGACGGAGATTCCTATGAATAAAATGGCGGCCGGAACGCTCGGATTAACTGCAGGACTTCTTCTTTCATTACTGCTCTATCCCGTATTGTCCTGGCTAGGTTCACTAGAGGTATTCGCCCAATTGGCGGCTTCAACCCTATTTGGCTACATAGGACTGTATGTTGCACTGGAGAAGAAGGACGAACTGTCCGCTCTGTGGAAATCAGGGCAGTGGGGCAGCGCCGTGCAGGAAGAAGAGAAGCTAGAGCATCATAAAATATTGGACACTAGCGTCATTATCGATGGACGTATCGCGGATATTTGTAAGACGGGTTTCATTGAAGGGACGATTGTGATCCCAGGATTTGTGCTTGAGGAGCTTCAGCATATTGCGGATTCTTCAGATCTGCTTAAGCGCAATCGCGGCCGCCGTGGTCTGGATATTCTGAATAAGATTCAGAAAGAACTGGACGTGAAGGTCATGATCTATGAAGGGGATTTCGAAGAGATCTCGGAAGTGGACAGCAAGCTGGTCAAGCTGGCTAAGGTGCTTCAGGGCAAAGTCGTTACCAATGATTTTAACTTAAATAAGGTATGTGAGCTTCAAGGTGTATCTGTGCTGAATATTAATGATCTGGCCAATGCGGTTAAGCCGGTCGTTCTGCCTGGCGAAGAGATTATGGTGCAGGTGATCAAGGATGGCAAGGAGCATGGACAAGGCGTAGCCTATCTGGATGATGGAACGATGATCGTCGTTGAAGGTGGGCGGGATTTTATCGGTAACATTACTGAGGTGCTTGTTACCAGCGTATTGCAGACTTCTGCGGGACGAATGATCTTTGCCAAGCCGAAACTGTTGGAAAAAGCCCAGTAAATTCGGTATGATGAGAATAAATGTGAGGATGCCCCTGTTTTTTTAATGCGAGGGGTACCTATATGTATGTGTTCAAAAAGTCTGGTTTTCAGCACCGAGAAGGTTGGATGAAGCTAGGGACGAAAGGAGCGGAGCGTACGTAGTGGGTACGTGAGCACCAGAAGGCCCGGCTGAATTCAAGATTCGATGTCGAATAACTCTCAGTGTTACTTCGTGTTAGATATAGAATTTATTCGTTATCAACGGAGTTGATGAAATTCTATATCGCAAGAAAACCTACATTTGAATCGCGGTCGCTCATCCATGAATGACTTCGATCGGTTTTCTTATCAAAAGCAGACTTTTTGAACTACCTCTATATGCATAATTCTGGTCAGGGTGAGGCAAAAGCGCATGAATACTGAGACAAGCCCACGTGTGGGGGCTATCGTAGTGGCGGCCGGTCGGGGAACCCGTATGGGGACGAAAGAGAGTAAGCAGTATTTGCTACTGCAGAACAAACCGATCATCATTCATACATTGGAAATGTTTGACCGGCACCCTTCGATAGAAGAAATTGTACTTGTGACCGGTGAGCAGGATGTTGAGCGCTGCAAGAGCTGGATCGATGAGTATGGTATTACAACAAAAATAAAGGTTATTCCGGGCGGCGCGGAGCGTCAAGAGTCGGTATATCTGGGACTTCGGCAGATCGAAGGCCCCTATGTACTGATCCATGACGGCGTACGCCCTTTTGTGACGGAGGAGCAGATCACGGCCTGCATTGAGGCAGCTGTGGATTATGGCGCGTCCGTTCTTGCTGCGCCTGTGAAGGATACGATCAAGCAGGTTGATGAGCAGGGACAGGTGACTGCCACGCTTGAGCGCCGGAGCTTGTGGGCGATTCAGACCCCGCAAGCTTTTCGCTGTTCACAGCTGCTTGATGCTCATGAACAGGCCGTACGGGATGGCTTCATCGGCACAGATGATGCGATGCTGCTGGAGCGGCTTGGCCTTCCCGTCAAGGTGGTTGAAGGGGGATATCGGAACATCAAGATCACTACTCCGGAGGATTTGGATTACGCCGAATTTATATTACGACATAACTAAAAGTAAGAGTTCAAAAAGGCCGATTTCAATACGAAGAAGATTACTTTTTGAACTACCTCTAAATAAGGGAGAGAGATGATATGATAGCTGTAGGACAAGGATTCGACGTGCATCAATTAGTGGAGGGGAGACCTTGCATTATCGGCGGGGTAACGATTCCTTATGAAAAAGGGTTGCTTGGGCATTCTGACGCGGACGTTCTGCTGCATACGATTAGCGATGCAATTCTGGGTGCGCTGGCGCTGGGGGACATTGGGCGGCACTTCCCGGATACCGATCCGGCTTATAAAGATGCGGACAGTCTTGAGTTGCTGAGCCTGGTTTGGAAGATGGCACTGGATCGCGGTTACCGTCTCGGCAATCTGGATGCGACGATCATCGCGGAGCGGCCTAAGATGGCGCCATATGTTCCGCAGATGGTGGAGATTATTGCCGGAGCACTGGGAGCGAAGCCCGAACAGATTAATGTAAAGGCTACGACGACGGAAAAGCTTGGTTTCACAGGCCGCGGCGAGGGAATTGCGGCACAATGTATTGTATGTCTGATGAAGGATATGCTATCATCTTGAGGTTGTAGGGTTAACTTATTAATTAACTGACTAATTATAATATATAGCCAGTACCGACAGTTAGCTGTATTTATTTATACGAATCGGGAGGGGATTGGAATGACGGAAGTTCGAGTGCGTTATGCGCCGAGTCCGACAGGACATTTACATATTGGCAATGCCAGAACGGCTTTGTTCAATTATTTGTTTGCAAAACATCATGGCGGGAAGTTCATCGTTCGTATTGAAGATACCGATGTGAAGCGGAATATTGCTGGCGGCGAGGAAGACCAATTCAAATACCTCAAATGGCTCGGTATGGACTGGGATGAGAGTGTCGATGTAGGCGGTAATTACGGCCCGTATCGGCAGACGGAAAGGCTTGATATCTACAAGAACCACTGGCAGGATCTGCTGGATCGCGGCTTGGCTTATCGTTGTTATTGTACGGAAGAGGAGCTGGAGAAAGAGCGCGAGGAGCAGACGGCTCGCGGCGAGACTCCGCGCTATTCCGGGAAGTGTCGTCATCTGAGTGCAGAGCAAATCACGGCCTATGAGGCTGAGGGGCGTGCTTGCAGCATTCGCTTCCGTGTTCCGGAAGGAAGAACCTATACGTTCGATGATCTCGTTAAAGGACCGATTACGTTTGAATCCGACGTTAGCGGTGATTTTGTCATCCTGAAGAAGGATGGAATCCCAACATATAATTTTGCAGTAGCGCTGGATGATCATCTGATGGAAATTACGCATGTGCTTCGCGGTGAGGATCACGTCTCCAACACTCCGCGTCAGCTGATGATATACGAGGCCCTCGGCTGGGAGCCACCACGCTTCGGACACATGACCTTGATCGTTGGTGACAACCATAAGAAGCTGAGTAAGCGCGACGAATCCGTAATTCAGTTCATGGAACAGTACGACAAGCTCGGCTATTTGCCGGAAGCGATGTTCAACTTCATCGCCTTGCTTGGCTGGTCTCCGGAAGGGGAGCAGGAGATCTTCTCGAAGGAAGAATTGATCTCCATCTTTGATGAAAATCGTCTTTCGCGTAGTCCCGCGGTATTCGATAAGCAGAAGCTAGCCCACTTGAATAATTATTATATTAAGAATGCTGATCCTGAACAGATCGCAGCGATGGCGATCCCGCATCTGCAGGAAGCATCACGACTGCCGGCAAAGTTGACTGCCGAGCAGGAGGCATGGGCTAAGAAACTGGTCGCTCTGTATCAAGAGCAGATGGTGGCCGCATCAGATATCGTCTCACTGTCAGAGATGTTCTTCCGCACTGAAGTCACGATTGATGATGAGGAAGCAGCTGCTGTGATGACTGAATCACAAGTGCCTATGGTGCTGAGCGCATTTCTGACCAAGATCGAGGCGATGGATGAATTCACCGTCGAGAACATTGGTGCTTCTATTAAATCGGTTCAGAAAGAGACGGGCGTCAAAGGAAAAGGGCTGTTCATGCCAATCCGCGTTGCACTGACCGGCCAAATGCATGGCCGCGATTTGAACCAGACGATCTATCTACTTGGACAGGAACGCGTAAAGGAGCTTCTGCAATCGCGGATTTAAGCTGCCACTCTGATCGGAGTTCAAAAAGTACAATTTTCAGCACCGAGGCTTATGCTTCCGGAGGAAACATACTTCGTAAGCATACGCTTGGCCTGGGTGAATTCAAGATTCGATGTTGATCTCACTTTATGAATTACCTTTATAAAGATATTGTCAGTTTTGGCCCCTTTCGGGTAAGATAGAGTAAATATCAGCACAGAAGTTGAAGTGGATGTATAACTTATTTGCAGAGGGAACTCTGTAAGTGATCGGCATAGATCGGGAGAAGTACGCAAGAATGCGGATTGAACAGAGAAGGTAACCGTGAGGTGATATTTATCGCCTTGGGCTGGAAGTTATCTCGATCTCGCGCGGCGGAAATGCACCCGGGAGCTGCAGAATCGAAGGGTCCATCAGGGCCGGTAGGTACTGCCGTTTTATCCGCGTTAAGGATCTCTATAAAGGGGAGAGGATCCGGATTTCATCCGTCATGGATTATGGCGTTATGGAAGACCGCCTTACCCGAAGCAGAGTGGAACCACGCATGAAGCGTCTCTGCAGCTCTAAGCTGCAGGGGCGCTTTTTTACATTCGGGGAAGCTGGCGATACTTTTATGGTTGATCACATTAATACCCGCTTGCCTTCGCCTGAATAAAGATTAGTGTTAAGAATACTCACTGCAGGGATAGCAGAGCGATGGATCCGCAAGGAAAAGAGGGGAAGCTATGTTTAAAACAATCAAATCCGACATTCAGGCGGTATTTGAGAATGACCCGGCTGCTCGGAGCTGGTTCGAGGTCGTCTTTACCTATTCCGGCCTGCATGCGATATGGAGCCATAGAGTTGCTCACTTCTTCTACCGACATCGCTGGTTTACAGCAGCTAGAACCGTGTCGCAGATCAGTCGCTTCTTCACCGGGATAGAGATCCACCCTGGTGCCACAATCGGCAAGCGATTGTTCATCGACCACGGTATGGGAGTTGTCATTGGCGAGACTTGCGAAATTGGGGATGATGTGGTTATCTATCAGGGAGTAACCTTGGGGGGGAGCGGCAAAGAGAAGGGCAAACGACATCCGACGATCGGCAGCAACGTCGTCATCGGTTCGGGTGCGAAGGTGCTTGGTTCCTTCAAGGTAGGCGACCAGGCGAACATCGGCGCCAACTCAGTTGTTCTCAAGGAGGTCCCTCCAGGCAGCACAGTGGTCGGGATTCCAGGCAAGGTGGTCCGTCAGGACGGCAAACGTCTGGATCGCTTGAATCATCAATTGCCCGATCCAATGGTAGATGCGATGCGGGCGATGCAGCAGGAGATTGAACAATTGCGGGCTGAGATCAAGGCACTTCGGCAACATATGCCGGACGAATCACGAGTGGAGCAATAAGCAGATTAATGTATATATTCAGGACACGAAAGGATAGAGAGCATGGCACTGCAAATTTACAACACATTAACCCGCACGAAGGAGAACTTTGTTCCTCAGGAGCCGGGAAAAGTTAAAATGTATGTATGCGGACCAACCGTATACGGTTATATCCATATCGGGAATGCCAGGCCGGCTATTTTCTTCGATGTAGTTCGCAGTTATCTGGAGAATCAGAAGTATGATGTGAACTACGTAGTGAACTTTACGGATGTAGACGATAAGCTGATCCGCAAAGCGGAGGAGATGAAGCTGCCTGTACCTGAAGTGGCAAGCATGTTCATCGAGGCGTTTTATGCCGATTTGGAGGGTCTGCGCATTCCGCGTGCTACCGCGAACCCACGGGTTACTGAGAATATGGAGACGATCATTAATTTTATTCATGAGCTGGAGCGCAAAGGCTTTGCCTATGAAAAAGGCGGGGATGTCTTCTTCCGCACTAGCAAATTTGCCGACTACGGTAAGTTATCTGGACAGAACATCGAGGAGCTGCAGTTCGGTATCCGCATCGATGTCGACGCCCGTAAGGAGAGTCCAGTCGATTTCGTATTATGGAAAGCTGCCAAGCCAGGTGAGATTCATTGGGAGAGCCCGTGGGGACAAGGTCGTCCGGGCTGGCATATCGAATGCTCGGCGATGTCACGGCTCCTGCTTGGCGATACGCTTGATATCCATGGCGGCGGACAGGATCTGGAATTCCCGCATCATGAATGTGAGGTAGCGCAGTCTGAGGCGATGACGGGCAAGCCGTTAGCTAATTATTGGATGCATAATGGTTATGTTAATATCGATGGCGAGAAGATGTCGAAGTCGCTTGGCAATGGGGTTCTGGTCAAGGATTTGCTGACCCAGTACAGGCCGGAGGCCATTCGCTATGCCATTCTGTCGACTCATTATCGCAATCAGGTGAATTTCTCCGCGGAGATTATGGCTCAGGCGGAGCGCAGTGTGGAGCGGATTTCCAACGCGGCAAGCAATCTGCTCTATCGATTGAGCAGTGCAGAAGGGCAAAGCTCAGAGCTGCGAATTTCGGAGCCGTTAGAGCAGAAGCTGGCAGGGATTTCAGCAGCTTTCCATACGAAGATGCAGGATGATTTCAATACTGCGGATGCGATCACAGCTATGTTTGACTGGGCAAGTGAAGTGAACAGCTTGCTGCAGCAGAGCGATGTGAGCCTTGCAGATCTGGAAGCGGCCTATCAATTGTTCAAGGAAATGAACGGAGTTCTCCGCATCGCAGTTGAAGCGGAAGCGGAGCTTCTGGACAATGAGATCGAGGTGTTGATCGCAGAGCGTACAGAAGCACGCAAATCGAAAAATTGGGCGCGGGCTGATGAGATCCGCGATCTATTGGATGCGCAAGGAATCATCCTGGAGGACACGCCACAGGGTATGAGGTGGCGTCGTAAATGACAGATCCAAACACCGAGGTAAATTGCGCGAAGCAAGAACATTTGGCGGAAGCAGGGGGCTCAGCTTCGCCTGCGCCGCTCTGGTTCCCGGAGCAGCCGGCCAAACCGGTCAGGCTGCTTCCGCCGCTGGCGCTCGCCTATATTGGCGATGCGGTATTTGAGGTAGCCGTGCGCCAGCACGTGATGGCCAAGCCTAATTTACGGCCGCATCATTTACACGGCCAATCCACGAAATATGTATCAGCTAAGGCACAGGCCAGATTGCTCGCTCTGCTTGAGCCCCAGCTCACTGATGACGAGAAGGATATCGTTCGCCAAGGACGCAATGCCAAATCGGGCACCGTGCCGAAGAACGCTAACGTTATCGATTACCGTCAAGCGACGGCTCTCGAGAGCTTGGTCGGATATTTATATTACACTGGAGCGCATGATCGCCTGCGTGGGCTGATCTCAGAAGGCTTCAAGCTGCTAGAGGAAGAACGATAAAGTTTGAAATTAATCTAACGAAACACCATAACGTTATTTCCACAAAAAACAGAGGAATTGAAAACTAACGAAACATCGTATCGCTATTTTGATGAAATTAGGGGTTTAGGGCTTATATTGACCATAATAGCGATATCCAGTTTCGTTACAACGGATGAATATACGGGAGCCATGCGCTCCTTGGGAGGACATAATGATGGAGGATCAAGAATGGATTGCCGGTAAGCACTCCTTGATGGAGGCGCTTAGAGCCGGACGAACAATCAACAAAATATGGATTGCAGAAGGCGCGCAGAAGCATTTGACGCAACCGATTATTGCCGAAGCCAAGGCTCAAGGCATTGTCGTGCAATTTGTCGATAAGCGCAAGCTTGATACGATGGTACCCGGTGTGCAGCATCAAGGCGTAGTAGCCCAGGCGGCTCCGTATGCTTATGCCGAGGTTGAGGATCTACTTGCAAAGGCAGCTGAGCGAGGGGAGGCGCCGTTCCTGCTCATTCTCGATGAGCTCGAGGATCCGCATAATCTGGGCTCGATTCTACGTACTGCCGAATGTACGGGGGTTCATGGCGTCATAATTCCGAAACGCCGTTCCGTCGCTGTTACGGCTACGGTATCGAGAACATCGGCCGGTGCTGTCGAATATGTCCCTGTTGCCAGAGTTACCAACCTTGTACAGACCATGGAACAGCTGAAGGAAGCTGGTGTATGGATCGTCGGAACCGATGTCGGGGCGAAGGAAGAAATATATGGGGGCGGCAAAATATTAGGTGGACCCGTGGCGATTGTCATCGGGAATGAGAACAAAGGGATGGGGCGCTTGGTACGCGAGACCTGTGACGTACTGCTCAAGCTGCCGATGAACGGACGCCTTAATTCTCTGAACGCTTCGGTTGCTGCCGGAGTGATGATGTATGAAGTCATGCGCATTCGCCGCACCGAAGGATAACGCCTATGCGCGACAAGCGCGATGTTCTTCTGGTAGATGGGTACAATATGATCGGTGGTTGGCCCAATCTGGCCGCCTTGTCCAAGAACGATTTAGAGGCAGCGCGTGATTCCCTGCTGGAGCGTTTGGCGGATTACCAGGCCTTCTCTGGCAGGCAGGTCATCGTTGTATTTGATGCTTATCGCGTGCCCGGACTAGGCAAATCCTTCACTCAGAATCAGGTGGAAGTCCACTTCACCAAGGAGAAGGAGACGGCTGATGAATGTATCGAACGGCTCTGTCACGAGTTCGCAAGGCCCAGGCGGCAGATCTATGTTGCGACGAGTGATATGGTAGAGCAGCACGTGATTTTCGGCCAGGGTGCGCTGCGCGTGTCGGCCCGTGAATTGCTAATTCAGATCGAACAGAGCGAGAAGGAAGTCCAGACCAAGATTGCGGAACGGAGCAACAGTACTAGTCGCAATACAATCGACTCCAAACTGAGTCCGGAATTGCGGAAAATGTTCGAACGATGGCGAAGAGAATAAAACGTTATCATTTTTTCGCCTTTATACCCTTGACATTGTTTATCCTTACATCTTTTGGCACTTTTGTTGTTGACGCTATCATGCACCTTCGTATATACTGTTCGTATTACTTGAATGAGTGACGGGGCACCGTGCGTTGCAGCCGGAGGGATTTATAGTGAGTGTCAACCTTGAGAGATGGGTTATGTTTGACTATGAAATCCAAAGTGATGAGGACATTGTCGAAGCTGTTCAGAATGGCGACAGTGAAGCGTTGGAGTACTTGATCAACAAGTATCGTAGTTTTGTTCGAGCTAAAGCCAGATCCTATTTTTTGATCGGTGCCGACAGAGAAGATATCATTCAGGAAGGAATGATAGGTCTTTATAAGGCAATCCGGGACTTTCGGGGTGATAAGCTTGCTTCGTTCAAGGCTTTTGCCGAGCTGTGTATTACACGTCAGATCATTACTGCGATCAAGACGGCTACACGGCAGAAGCATATTCCGCTTAACTCATATGTCTCTTTGGACAAGCCGATATACGATGAGGATTCGGACAGGACGCTGCTGGACATTATCTGCGGCTCGCAGGTATGCGACCCTGAGGAACTAATTATCAACCAGGAGGAATTCGTGGGCCTGGAAGACAAGATGTCTGAAATACTTAGCGACCTGGAACGTAAAGTTCTCATGCTGTATCTTGACGGCCGTTCGTATCAGGAGATCGCGGTGGATTTAGACCGTCATGTCAAATCGATCGATAATGCTCTGCAAAGAGTAAAACGAAAATTAGAACGCTATTTGGAAATTCGCGATGTTGGAATTTAAAAATTCCTAGGCGATGGAACTTAGTAGTTGGAAGATAAAGGGAGGCTAGATGCATAGCCGCCCTTTTTTGGTAGGCCTGGCCGGGTTTATCTTCCAAAACAGTGACCAATACTAAATTTAATCGCTGAACAGGATCGAACCACTCGTTGACACAGAAAAAGCCATATGATAAAGTGTTTTAGGTAGGCCTAAATTCACTTTTGCGGGTTTGGGCTAATTTATGAGACTTCTCAGTTGAAGAATGTCTTCGGGAGGTGCACATCATGCGGGTAATTATTACGTTGGCTTGTACGAACTGCAAACAAAGAAACTACACGACAACCAAAAACAAGCGTAACCACCCGGACCGCATGGAGATGAAGAAATATTGCAAGTTTTGTAACGAGCAAGTTCCTCATCGCGAAACCAGATAGTCTTTGGAGGTGCAGTCGCGCATGAAACGCAGTTTCAAGTCGTTGATTTCTTTTTTCTCTGAAAGCTGGGCTGAGCTTAAAAAGGTTCGCTGGCCTAATCGTAAAGAGCTGACGAATTATACGCTTGTTGTGCTAGGTACAATAGTAGTTGTCGCTGTTTATTTTTGGGTACTTGATATCGGCATTTCTGCTGTGATCGAAGCGATAATTTAAGAAGGGTCCTTAGGTGGCTTGATATGGAAAAAAGATGGTACGTCGTTCATACCTATTCTGGGTATGAGAACAAAGTCAAAGCCAATTTGGAAAAGCGCGTCGAGTCAATGGGCATGGAAGACAAGATATTCCGCGTTCTTGTTCCGATGGAAGAAGAAGTGGTGAACAAGGATGGCAAGAAGAAAACTGTCATGCGTAAAGTTTACCCGGGATATGTCTTGGTAGAAATGATCCAGACTGACGATTCCTGGTATGTTGTTCGCAACACGCCGGGTGTAACTGGATTTGTTGGATCTACAGGATCGGGCTCCAAGCCAACGCCTCTGCTTCCTGAGGAAGTAGATCAGATTTTGCAGCATATGGGCATGGAAGAACCGAAACCAGTTGTAGAATTCGATCTCAAAGAATCCGTACGCATCAAAGTTGGTCCGTTTGCTAACTTTGTCGGCAGCATTGAAGAAATTCTCGTCGACAAGAGCAAACTGAAGGTTCATGTCAACATGTTTGGTCGAGAAACCCCGCTTGAGCTTGATTACAATCAAGTGGAAAAGATATAGGTTTCTTAGGGTTTCACGTGGGAGGGGCTAACGCTCCGTCTACCACTATTAGGGCAAGGAGGTGTCTCACATGGCAAAGAAAGTAATTAAAGTGGTGAAACTGCAAATTCCTGCAGGGAAAGCGAATCCTGCGCCTCCGGTAGGTCCGGCGCTTGGTCAAGCAGGTGTCAACATCATGGCATTCTGTAAGGAATTCAACGCTCGTACCGCTGATCAAGCTGGTTTGATTATCCCAGTAGAAATCTCGGTGTTCGAAGACCGTTCCTTTACATTCATCACCAAGACTCCACCGGCAGCTGTATTGCTTCGTGTAGCAGCGAAGATCGAGAAAGGTTCCGGTGAGCCAAACAAGAAGAAGGTTGCTACCGTTAAACGTGACGTTGTTCGTCAAATTGCGGAGCAAAAAATGCCTGACCTTAACGCAGCATCCGTTGAATCGGCTATGCGCATGGTTGAAGGTACTGCTCGTAGTATGGGCATCACAATCCAAGACTAATTCTTGGAGGACGGATGAGAATATCGACTATTTTCATCCGAGGATGAATTGACCATATTAAGTGTATTGATATGATAATTCATCCCTAGTGGGAGGATTTTCCGCTAATACCACAAAAGGAGGACGAATTCATGGCTAAACATGGTAAGAAATACCTGGAAGCTGCTAAGCTAATTGATAGCGAAGCATTTTATGAGCCTTTGGAAGCTGTTGAATTGGTGAAAAAGGCTGCGACTGCAAAGTTCGACGAGACCGTTGAAGTAGCAGTTCGTTTGGGCGTAGACCCTCGTAAACAAGACCAAGCCGTTCGTGGTGTTGTAGTCTTGCCTCACGGCACAGGTAAAACACAACGCGTATTAGTATTCGCCAAAGGTGAAAAAGCGAAGGAAGCAGAGGCTGCTGGAGCAGATTTCGTTGGCGATCAAGATATGATCAACAAAATCCAACAAGGCTGGTTCGAATTCGATGTCTGCGTAGCGACACCGGATATGATGAGCGAAGTTGGTAAATTGGGCCGTCTGCTCGGTGGTAAAGGTCTTATGCCTAACCCTAAAGCAGGTACCGTTACTTTTGACGTTTCCAAAGCGGTTCAAGAAATCAAAGCGGGTAAAATTGAGTATCGTCTTGACAAGCAAGGTCAAATTCATGCGCCAGTTGGTAAAGTTTCCTTTACTGCAGAGCAATTGAACGAAAACCTTAAGGCTCTTGTTGATGCACTGAACCGTGCTAAACCAGCTGCTGCAAAAGGCGTATACTTGAAGAACATCGCGATCTCCTCGACGATGGGCCCAAGTGCTCATGTTAGCACAGCTTCTTACAAGTAATACTAGCCTCGCTTAGCGAGAACGGGATTGACTTCAGGTGAATCTCTTGGTAAACTGAACGAGTTGTTCTAAGATGAGATTTGAATTTGAATATGTTTACCGTAGACAGTAGGTGCCTTAAGGCTTAATTTCCTACCGAGGTGTTCTGATAGAGCGTCAACCTATGATGACTTATCAAGCCTTCGTAATTCTACGGAGGCTTTTTTCATGAAGAGAAGAGCCTCTACAAAAACTTATAGGAGGTGTTCAGTGTGGCAAACGCAAAAGTGATTCAAGCAAAACAAGAAGCCGTTGATGTGGTTACTTCGAAGCTGCGTGAGAGCGCAACTACAGTAGTCGCTGACTACCGCGGACTTAACGTTGCTCAAGTTACGGAACTTCGCAAACAGCTTCGTGAAGCTGGCGTGGAATTCCAAGTGCTTAAGAATACGCTTGTTCGCCGTGCGACAGCAGCTGCCGAGCTTACTGAACTAGACGAAGTGTTGACTGGTCCAACAGCCATCGCTTTCAGTGTAGAAGATGCTATAGCTCCAGCAAAAATTCTTAACGATTTCGCTAAGAAGAATGATGCGCTTAAAGTGAAGGGTGGCGTGGTTGAAGGCCGTGTTGTTGGCGCAGACCAAATCAAAGCGCTCGCGGAACTTCCATCCCGCGAAGGTCTCCTTTCGATGCTCCTCAGCGTGCTTCAAGCACCTGTTCGCAACTTCGCTTTGGCAGTCAAAGCTGTTGCGGAGAAAGAAGAAGGCGCAGCAAGCGCTTAATCTTCTACCCAAAGTTAGTTAACTAACGAAAATTCAATAAAATAAAAATATACGGAGGTTCTATCATGAGTAAAGAAGCAATCTTGGAAGCCATTAAAGGCATGACTGTTCTTGAACTGAACGATCTTGTAAAAGCAATTGAAGAAGAATTCGGCGTAACTGCTGCAGCTCCAGTAGCTGTTGTAGGTGGCGCTGCTGGCGGCGCTGAAGCTGCTGAGCAAAGCGAATTTGACGTAATCTTGACTAGTGCTGGTGGATCCAAGATCAACGTAATTAAAGTGGTTCGCGAAATCACGGGTCTTGGCTTGAAAGAAGCTAAAGAACTCGTTGACAACGCACCAAAACCATTGAAAGAAAAAGTAAGCAAAGAAGATGCAGAAGCTGTAAAAGCAAAATTGGAAGAAGCAGGCGCAACTGTAGAAGTAAAATAATCGTTTCTTCTATAGCAAACCCCTTGAACTTGATTCAGGGGGTTTGTTTTTGAATAATCCTGAATTTTTGATCCTGGTGCTCTCTTTGCTCTTCGGACTGCACTTGGGAGAAAGTCGAACTAATGATATTCCGGATAAAGGCATCCGGGTGAAATGTTCTTCCGATCGCTGTTGTTCGCGGATTTCTTGATCTAGTAGAATCCAATGAGGTAGAAATCCGTTCACAAAGGCGAACGCTCCGCTTCTCCAGAATCATTTCTCCCTCCTGCCTGTTCCTGTTATTTCTCTAGTTCAACCTTCTATGTTCATTGGTTCGGATCGCAAGGGATCCCCAGACTCAAAAATGAGGGCTGGGTATGAGAGTTAGATAGAAGAATACTCTTCCTGGGTTGAAAAGGAGTGCGTTGATTTTGCAGAATGTTGGCTAAACTAGGAAGATGATGTCGGGAAAACGTAAGGAAATGACGTTACGGAGGAACTGTTAGAATGTCTGATCATTACTATACCAGTCGTCCTACTACAGCGCATGACCGGAAAAATTGGGAAGCGGAACTGCACGGTTATAAGCTGCGCTTTGTTAGTGATGCCGGTGTGTTTGCTAAAGGAGGCGTCGATTACGGCAGCCGTACTTTGATCGAAGCGATGGAAATTCCGGCAAGCGCGGAAGTGTTGGATGTGGGATGTGGATATGGCCCGATTGGGTTGACGGCAGCGAAGCTGGCTAGTCAAGGTCATGTTACGATGATAGATGTAAATGGCCGGGCGGTGGAATTGGCGCGTGAAAATGCGCGAAACAACAAAATAGATAATGTCACGATTCTAGAGAGTGATTTGTTCGCTGCTTTAGATCCAACTGCACAGTTCGATGTTGTGCTGACGAATCCGCCAATCCGTGCTGGAAAAGAAGTGGTACATGCCATTTTTGAAGGGGCTTATGAGCGGCTTCGTTCAGGAGGTTCTTTATGGATCGTCATTCAGAAGAAGCAAGGCGCACCTTCAGCGAAGCAGAAGCTGGAATCATTATTCGCTCAGATCGAGGAAGTTACGAAGGATAAAGGCTACCGTATCTATCGGGCGATCAAATAAGAGATTCAGCTTTAGAGGGAATAGCGAGGATTAATTCCATTAGAATAATGACATTAACACATCGATTAATCCTATCGTCTATGATATTAACGGCATAAAAAAGTCGAAAATAATGTTTGACTTGGCATTTTCATTGTGATATTATTATAAAATGTCAGTATTAGAATGCTCTTTATGTCTTTAGTTTACTGAAATGTCAAGAGTTTTTTACGAAGACAATGCATAAAACCGCATAGTTCTACGTATATTATGTACATTTTGGGTAAATCTACTGATACGGAGCCATTAGGACAGTGATGACACGGATAATGACGCTCTTTTTTCGAAAGTGTTCGATAAGGGCTTTTCTTTATTTGTGGATGTGGATGAATCCGTTAGAACCTATTATAAGGGTACAAACACGGGTTCGCAATGATTTTTAAAGTGAGTAGACATAAGGGGTGAGTATAAGTTGGCAGGACATCTTGTTCAATATGGTCGACGCACTCGGCGAAGTTATGCACGAATTAACGAGGTACTCGAAGTTCCAAACCTGATCGAAATCCAACAGAAATCCTATGAGTGGTTCCTTGAAGAAGGACTGCGGGAAATGTTCCAGGACATCTCTCCAATTCAGGATTTCACGGGTAATTTGGTGCTGGAATTTATCGATTATAGTCTCGGCGAACCGAAGTATACGGTAGATGATGCAAAGGAACGCGATGTAACATATGCAGCGCCGCTTCGGGTCAAAGTCCGGCTCATTAATAAGGAAACGGGCGAAGTCAAAGAGCAGGAAGTATTCATGGGAGATTTCCCGCTGATGACGGAAACCGGTACGTTCATTATTAATGGTGCGGAACGGGTAATTGTCAGCCAGTTGGTTCGCTCTCCTAGCGTCTATTTCAGTACTAAAGTAGATAAGAACGGCAAAAAAGCCTATACCGCTACAGTAATCCCGAACCGCGGCGCATGGCTGGAGCTGGAGACGGACGCGAAGGACATTGTGTATGTCCGGATTGACCGTACTCGTAAAATTCCAGTAACCGTACTGCTTCGTGCTCTTGGCTTTGGTACGGACGCCGAGATTCTCGATTTGCTAGGTAATGATGAATATATTCGCAACACACTCGATAAGGACAACACCGACTCTACGGAGAAGGCCCTGATCGAGATTTACGAGCGTCTTCGTCCGGGTGAACCGCCTACGCTAGACAATGCGAAGAGCTTGCTAGTGGCGCGCTTCTTCGATCCAAAACGTTACGATCTGGCCAACGTAGGCCGTTACAAAATTAATAAAAAGTTGCATATCAAGAACCGTCTGTTCAATCATCGTCTTGCTGAGTCTTTGATTGATACTTCGACTGGTGAGATTATTGCAGAAGCAGGTCAAATGGTAGATCGCCGCTTACTTGATGGAATTCTAACCTATCTCGAGAACGGTGTAGGTTTCAAGGATTATCATGTAGCTAATGGTGTTCTTGATGCAGATGATGTCCCTCTGCAAGTGATTGAGGTATTCTCACCAATCGAAGATGGGAAGGTTGTCAAAGTAATTGCCAACCGCAACATCGATAAATCGGTGAAACACATTACTCCAGCGGATATTATCTCGTCGATCAGCTACTTCTTGAACCTGCTTCATGGTATCGGCAGCACTGACGATATTGACCATCTCGGTAACCGCAGACTTCGTTCGGTTGGCGAACTGTTGCAGAACCAGTTCCGTATCGGTTTGTCCCGGATGGAACGCGTTGTGCGCGAGAGAATGTCGATTCAGGACGCAAACTTGATCACGCCGCAGGCTCTGATTAATATTCGTCCGGTAATTGCTTCGATTAAGGAGTTCTTCGGAAGCTCCCAGTTGTCGCAATTTATGGATCAGACGAACCCGCTTGCAGAGCTGACGCATAAGCGTCGTCTGTCAGCACTCGGCCCTGGCGGTCTGACACGGGAACGTGCCGGCATGGAAGTGCGTGACGTTCACCACTCTCACTATGGCCGGATGTGTCCGATCGAGACCCCGGAAGGTCCGAACATTGGTCTGATTAACTCCTTGTCTACCTTCGCCCGTATTAACGAGTACGGCTTCATTGAAGCTCCGTATCGTTGGGTGGATCCGAAGACAGGAGAAGTTACGGAGCAAATCTCTTATCTGACTGCAGATGAAGAGGATAACTATGTTATTGCTCAGGCAAACGCAGAACTTACGGAAGATAACAGATTCAAAGACGAAAATGTTATCGTTCGTTACAATAAACAATCCGATAACATCTTGACGATGCCAAGTGAGCGGGTTGACTACATGGACATCTCTCCAAAACAGGTCGTATCCGTCGCTACGGCGTTGATTCCGTTCCTGGAGAACGATGACTCGAACCGTGCACTGATGGGTTCGAACATGCAGCGGCAGGCTGTTCCGCTTCTGATTCCTAAGGCGCCACTTGTTGGTACTGGTATGGAGCATAAGTCGGCAAAAGACTCCGGTGTATGTATCGTATCCAAATACGACGGAATTATTGAACGCTCGGCAGCTAATGAAATCTGGCTGCGTCGCGTTGAGATGGTGGATGGCAAGGAAGTCAAAGGCGACCTTGTTAAACATAAACTACACAAATTTATGCGCTCGAACCAAGGGACATGCATCAATCAGCGTCCAATTGTGAAGCGCGGCGATGTTATCAAGAAAGGCGATATCCTTGCTGATGGTCCTTCGACAGAGATGGGCGAATTGGCGCTTGGACGCAACGTAGTCGTTGCCTTCATGACTTGGGAAGGTTACAACTATGAGGATGCGATCCTCCTTAGCGAGAAGCTTGTCAAAGAAGATGTCTACACTTCAATTCATATTGAAGAATATGAGTCCGAAGCCCGTGATACGAAGCTGGGACCAGAAGAAATTACACGTGATATTCCGAACGTCGGTGAAGAAGCGCTCCGCAATTTGGATGAGCGTGGTATTATCCGCGTAGGTGCCGAGATTGGCGCAGGCGATATCCTCGTTGGTAAGGTTACTCCGAAGGGTGTAACTGAGTTGACTGCGGAAGAACGTTTGCTACATGCAATCTTCGGTGAGAAGGCTCGCGAAGTTCGCGATACTTCACTTCGTGTTCCTCACGGTACTGATGGTATCGTTGTAGACGTGAAAGTATTTACTCGTGAGAACGGTGATGAGCTTCCACCAGGAGTTAACCAACTCGTTCGTGTATATATTGCCCAAAAACGTAAAATTTCCGAGGGTGACAAGATGGCAGGACGCCATGGTAATAAGGGTGTCGTAGCTCGTATCTTGCCAGAGGAAGATATGCCGTTCATGCCGGACGGTACGCCTGTACAGGTTGTTCTTAACCCACTCGGCGTTCCTTCACGGATGAACATCGGTCAGGTGCTTGAAGTGCATTTGGGTATGGCTGCTCTCCAACTCGGTATTCACGTGGCTACTCCTGTATTTGACGGCGCCAATGAGTATGACGTCTTCGATACGATGGAAGAAGCGGGAATGCAGCGCAATGGTAAGACGATCTTGTATGACGGACGTACAGGTGAAGAATTCGAACGTGAAGTTACTGTTGGCGTCATGCATATGATCAAACTGGCGCACATGGTTGACGATAAGATCCATGCCCGTTCAACAGGTCCTTACTCGCTCGTTACGCAGCAGCCACTTGGCGGTAAAGCTCAATTCGGTGGACAACGCTTCGGTGAGATGGAAGTGTGGGCGCTAGAAGCTTACGGTGCAGCTTATACGTTGCAGGAAATCCTGACTGTCAAATCCGATGACGTGGTCGGCCGGGTGAAGACCTACGAGTCTATCGTCAAAGGCGAGAACGTCCCTGAACCTGGTGTACCAGAATCGTTCAAAGTCTTGATCAAGGAGCTTCAAAGCTTGGGTATGGATGTTAAGATCCTATCTGGAGATGAGCAAGAGATCGAGATGAAGGAACTTGATGATGAAGATGATGCAACAGGGGATAAACTGAGCCTTAACCTGGAAGGCGCTGAAGTCGGAGTAGAATAAAGTTTTTGGCGGCTTGCCGTCAAATGGTGATAAACCTTGTTAAGGAGGGATGCTCCTTGTTGGATGTCAACAACTTCGAGTATATGAAAATCGGGCTTGCTTCCCCAGAGAAAATTCGTTCTTGGTCCCGCGGAGAAGTTAAAAAACCTGAAACAATTAACTATCGGACATTAAAACCGGAGAAGGAAGGGCTTTTCTGCGAGAAGATCTTCGGCCCAACCAAGGACTGGGAATGTCATTGCGGTAAATATAAAAGAGTTCGTTACAAAGGCGTTGTCTGCGATCGCTGCGGCGTTGAAGTAACGAGAGCGAAGGTTCGTCGCGAGCGGATGGGGCATATTGAACTGGCCGCTCCGGTGTCCCATATTTGGTATTTCAAAGGGATTCCAAGCCGTATGGGCTTGGCACTCGATATGTCGCCACGCTCTCTCGAAGAGATCATTTATTTTGCATCCTATGTTGTTACCGATCCAGGGGAAACTCCACTGGAGAAAAAGCAACTGTTGTCCGAGAAAGAATACCGTAGCTACCGTGAGAAGTATGGCTACGGATTCCAAGCCGGCATGGGTGCGGAAGCAGTTAAGGAATTGCTTCAGGATCTCGATATCGATAAGGAAATGGACTTCCTCAAAGAAGAACTACGTACAGCTCAAGGGCAACGTCGTAACCGGGCAATCAAACGCCTTGAGGTTATCGAAGCATTCCGCAACTCCGGCAACAAACCGGAATGGATGATTCTTGACGTGCTTCCGGTCATTCCACCGGAGCTCCGCCCAATGGTTCAACTCGATGGTGGCCGCTTTGCCACATCAGACTTGAATGATCTGTATCGTCGTGTTATAAACCGTAACAACCGTTTGAAGCGTCTGCTTGATCTTGGCGCTCCTGACATCATCGTTCAGAACGAGAAACGGATGCTGCAAGAAGCAGTTGACGCGCTGATCGACAACGGTCGCCGCGGTCGTCCTGTAACTGGACCGGGTAACCGTCCGTTGAAATCCCTGAGCCACATGCTCAAAGGTAAACAGGGTCGTTTCCGTCAGAACCTGCTCGGTAAACGGGTTGACTATTCCGGTCGTTCCGTAATCGTCGTGGGACCTTATCTGAAGATGTATCAATGTGGTCTGCCGAAGGAAATGGCGCTTGAGCTGTTCAAGCCATTCGTGATGAAAGAGCTGGTTAACAAAGGTCTGGCTCATAATATTAAGAGTGCAAAACGCAAAGTAGAACGCGTTAGCCCAGAAGTTTGGGATGTACTTGAAGAAGTCATTAAGGAACATCCGGTTCTGCTTAACCGTGCGCCTACGCTTCACCGTCTCGGTATCCAAGCCTTTGAACCGATCCTTGTTGAAGGACGCGCCATTCGTCTTCACCCGCTCGTATGTACGGCTTACAACGCCGACTTCGACGGCGACCAAATGGCCGTGCACGTTCCATTGTCCGCAGAAGCTCAAGCGGAAGCTCGGATTCTGATGCTTGCATCGGGCAACATTTTGAACCCGAAAGACGGCAAGCCAGTTGTAACACCTTCTCAGGATATGGTCCTCGGCTCCTACTATCTGACAGTAGATAACAAGGAAGCCAAAGGTACAGGCATGCTCCTGGCTTCTGTAAATGAGGCTGTGTCATTATACCAACGCGGTACTGCTTCCCTGCACGCACGTGTAGCGATTCCGGTTAGAGCGCTGAATAAGACTTCATTTACTGAGAAACAACAAAATGCATTATTGGTTACGACGGTGGGTAAGATTATCTTCAACGAAATCTTCCCGGCTAGCTTCCCATACATTAACGAAGCGACTCGTACCAATTTGCTTGAGGGAACTCCAGATCATTACTTCATCTATGAGAAGGGCGCTAATATTCAAGAGCGCATCATGGGCGAGAAGCTAATGAGCGGGGTAGGCAAGGAGTATTTGGGCGAAATTATCGGCCGTTGCTTTGAAATTTATCAGACGACGGAAACTTCGGTAATTCTCGACAGAATCAAACAAACCGGCTTTACGTATTCGACGCGCGCAGGTGTTAGTATCGCGGTATCCGACGTTGTCGTGCCTGATGCGAAGCAAGAAATCATGCGTGAGTCTGATGAAAAAGTGCAAGTTATTACAAATCAATATCGTCGTGGCTTGATTACTGATGAAGAACGGTATGACCGCGTTATCGACATCTGGTCGAAGGCGAAGGACCAAATTACCGATGTCCTGATGAAATCCATGGATCGCTTCAACTCGATCATGCTCATGGTTGACTCTAAGGCACGGGGTAATAAATCGCAGATCACCCAGCTCGGTGGTATGCGGGGTCTCATGGCTACGCCATCTGGCCGAATTTATGAACTGCCAATCAAAGCGAACTTCCGTGAGGGTCTGACAGTCTTGGAGTACTTTATCTCCACGCACGGTGCGCGTAAAGGTCTGGCTGATACAGCGCTTCGTACCGCTGACTCAGGTTACCTGACACGCCGTCTAGTTGACGTTGCGCAGGACGTAATCGTTCGCGAGGATGATTGTGGAACCGACAAAGGTATCATGGTTAGCCAGATTGAAGACGGTAAGGAAATCATCGAGAACCTGTATGACCGTATTGAAGGACGTTACTCCTTCGAGACGATTAAGCATCCGGAGACTGGTGAGATTATCGTTCACCGCAATGACCTGATCGATAGCGACAAGGCGAATGCGATTGTGAATGCAGGTGTTAAGAAGCTGCAGATCCGTTCGGTTCTTAGCTGCCGTGCTCGTCATGGCGTATGTAAGAAGTGCTATGGCCGCAACCTGGCTACTGGTAAACACGTTGAGATTGGTGAGGCAGTCGGTATTATCGCTGCTCAATCCATCGGTGAACCAGGGACCCAGCTTACCATGCGTACGTTCCATACCGGCGGTGTTGCCGGTGACGATATTACGCAAGGTTTGCCACGTATTCAGGAGCTCTTCGAAGCGCGGAATCCAAAAGGGCAAGCTACGATTAGTGAGATCGATGGCGTCGTGAAGGAAATTCGCGAAGCTAAGGATCGTCGTGAAATCGAAGTTGAGGGCGAAGCAGAGACCAAGACCTACTCGGTTACTTACGGTTCCCGTCTGCGCGTAAGCGAAGGACTGCATATTGAAGCAGGGGATGAACTGACCGACGGTTCGATTGACCCGAAAGAAATTCTGCGTATCAAAGGTATTCGTGGCGTACAGAACTACATTCTGCAGGAAGTACAGCGCGTATATCGTAACCAGGGCGTAGAAATTAACGACAAACATATTGAAGTTATGGTTAGACAGATGCTTCGCAAGATCCGTATTGTCGATTCCGGCGATACTACACTCTTGCCAGGCTCGTTCGTCGACCTGCATGAATACGAGAGAGCCAACAAAGACGCGATCTTATCCGGTCAAGAGCCTGCCGTGGCCAAACCGGTATTGCTGGGTATCACCAAGGCATCTCTTGAGACAGATTCCTTCTTGTCGGCAGCATCCTTCCAGGAGACAACTCGTGTCCTCACTGATGCGGCAATCAAAGGCAAAGTGGATAAACTGCTCGGCCTGAAAGAGAATGTCATCATCGGTAAGCTGATTCCGGCAGGTACAGGTATGAACCAGTATCGCAGTGTTCAATTCGATGAGCCGGAAGGCAACGAGGCGACTGAGGAAAATCTGGAGACTGTATCCGTTGAGTAACTAACTTAACATGCGTGATCCGAGCGGAATGATTCCGTTCGGATCACGATTCATGTTTAGGAAGTGAATCTGATTATCAGTGCTCTTAGAGAAGAAGTTTGGCTGGGAAAAACATTGATAGAAATTGCTTGACATCGCCTAACGAGAATGCTAATATATCGTAGTGCGTGAGTACGGAATTCCCTGTACTTTGGAGGACGATGATATGTCTTACGATAAAGAATTACAGGACGCTCATGTTAAGATCGGTACCAAGCAAACGATTCGTATCATCGAGCTTGGACGAGCCGAGGAAGTATATGTAGCTGAAGATGCAGATCCACGTTTGAAATCGAAGATCATCGCATTATGCAATCAACATGCGGTCAAAGTCACTTTGGTGGATACGATGCAAGATCTCGGCAAAGCCTGCGGGATTGAAGTTGGTGCGGCGATGGCTGCGGTTGTAAAACCATAGTTTGATAGGAATGTTTTTGCTGAAGGGATACCTTAATGGCAAAAACTTTTCATTTGTTCTTTTATGAACCGCCTGGGTCTGTGGGCTTAACAAAAAGGTTTGTAAAGAATGTTAAAGAATCGAGGAAGGGGGTGGCAACAACATGCCAACAATTAACCAATTAGTCCGTAAAGGACGTCAAGACAAGGTGTACAAATCTAAATCGCCAGCATTGCAAAGAGGTTATAACGCTCTTAAACGTGAAGCTACCGATCTTAGTTCCCCACAAAAACGTGGTGTTTGTACTCGTGTAGGTACGATGACTCCTAAGAAACCGAACTCCGCACTTCGTAAATATGCCCGTGTTCGTTTGACGAACCGTGTTGAGGTGACGGCTTACATTCCAGGGATCGGTCATAACTTGCAAGAACACAGCGTTGTTTTGATTCGTGGTGGACGGGTAAAAGACCTTCCGGGGGTACGTTATCACATCGTGCGCGGTGCGCTTGATACCGCTGGTGTTAACAACCGGATGCAAGCTCGTTCCAAGTATGGTGCTAAACGTCCAAAAGCTAAGAAATAATATTTCCGAAAAATAGGTTTGGACTAATAATGAAAGGGGGATAACTATGCCACGCAAAGGTCCAGTTACAAAAAGAGACGTATTGCCGGATCCGGTGTATAACAGCAAACTTGTTACTCGCTTGATCAACCGCATTATGATCGATGGTAAGCGCGGTGTTGCACAAAGCATTCTGTACAATTCGTTCAACCTCATTCAAGAACGTACGGGTAATGACCCGATGGAAGTGTTTGAAGCAGCGATTAAGAATATTATGCCAGTCTTGGAAGTTAAAGCTCGCCGTGTAGGTGGTGCTAACTACCAAGTGCCGATCGAAGTTAAACCGGAAAGACGTACTTCCTTAGGATTACGTTGGCTCGTAAACTACTCCCGCAACCGCGGCGAGAAGACTATGGAAGAGCGTTTGGCAGCAGAGATTATCGATGCTTCCAACAACACGGGTGCTTCCGTTAAGAAACGCGAAGACACGCATAAAATGGCTGAAGCGAACAAAGCGTTCGCACACTATCGTTGGTAGGATTCAGCAACTAATAATAAACTTCTATTTTGAAGGGAGAAAAATTGCATGGCAAGAGAGTTCTCCTTGAAAAATACACGTAACATCGGGATCATGGCGCATATTGACGCCGGTAAAACTACCACGACGGAACGTATCTTGTTCTACACCGGTATTAACCATAAGATTGGGGAGACTCATGAAGGCTCCGCAACGATGGACTGGATGGACCAGGAACAAGAGCGCGGAATTACGATTACGTCCGCTGCAACGACCGCTTCTTGGAAAGGTCACCGCGTAAATATCATCGATACCCCGGGACACGTTGACTTCACAGTAGAAGTTGAACGTTCCCTGCGTGTATTGGACGGGGCAGTAGGCGTGTTCAGTGCGAAGGAAGGCGTAGAGCCTCAGTCTGAAACTGTATGGAGACAGGCTGACAAATACAACGTTCCTCGTATCGCTTATGTCAATAAGATGGATATCATCGGCGCAGATTATCTTAACGTAGTTAACGATATGCGCGAGCGTTTGCAAGCAAATGCAGTAGCTATCCAATTGCCTATCGGAGCCGAGAATGATTTTGTCGGAATTATCGACTTGATCGCTCAAAAGGCTTACATGTACAAAGATGACTTAGGTCAAAATATCGAGGAAACTGAAATTCCTGCTGATTATGCAGCGAAAGTTGAAGAACTTCGTGCAGAATTGGTAGAGAAGGTTGCAGAACTTGATGAAGAATTAACTATGAAGTACCTTGAAGGTGAAGAAATCACTATCGAAGAACTGAAAGCAGCTCTTCGTAAAGGTGTAGTAGAAGTTAAGATCTTCCCAGTTGTGTGCGGTTCCTCTTATCGTAACAAAGGCATCCAGCTTATGCTTGATGCAGTCGTAGACTTTTTGCCTGCGCCAATCGATGTACCAAGCATTCAAGGTCACTTGGATGACGGTACTGAGGTTGAACGTCATTCTTCTGACGAAGAGCCGTTCTCCGCGCTTGCATTTAAGATTATGACAGACCCTTACGTTGGTAAACTTACGTTCTTCCGTGTATACTCCGGTATTTTGCAATCCGGTTCGTATGTACTGAATGCAACGAAGAACAAGCGCGAACGTATCGGACGTATCCTGCAAATGCATGCTAACAGCCGTAAAGAGATCAGCGAAGTATACGCTGGTGATATCGCAGCAGCTGTTGGTTTGAAAGACACAGGAACTGGTGATACACTGTGTGATGAGAAGTCTCCAGTAATTCTGGAATCGATGAACTTCCCTGATCCGGTTATCGAAATTGCTGTTGAACCTAAGACAAAAGCGGACCAAGACAAGATGAGCGTTGCCCTCGGTAAATTGACTGAGGAAGACCCTACCCTTCGTGCTCATACGGACGAAGAGACAGGTCAAACGATCTTGGCTGGTATGGGTGAGCTTCACCTCGATATCATCATCGAGCGTATGCGTCGTGAGTTCAAGGTAGATACCAACGTGGGTAAACCACAGGTTGCTTACCGTGAGACATTCAAGATTCCTGCGCGCGTTGAAGGTAAATTCGTTCGCCAATCCGGTGGTCGTGGTCAATACGGTCACGTATGGGTTGAGTTCGAACCGCTTGAAGCAGGTTCAGGCAACCAATTCGAGAGCAAGATTGTCGGTGGTTCGGTTCCTAGAGAATACGTCGCACCTGCTCAACAAGGTATCGAAGAAGCAATGAAGAACGGTGTTCTCGCTGGTTTCCCTGTAGTGGACGTAAAGGCTACAATCGTAGACGGTTCGTACCATGACGTTGACTCCAGTGAAATGGCGTTTAAAATTGCTGGTTCCATGGCGCTTAAGGCTGCTAAGGAAAAAGCACAACCGGTTCTGCTTGAGCCAATCATGAAGGTTGAAGTTACTGTTCCGGAAGAGTACATGGGTGATGTTATGGGTATGCTGAACTCCCGTCGTGGACGTATCGAAGGTATGGACTCACGCGGCGGCGCTCAAATCATTCGCGCGAAAGTGCCTCTTTCCGAAATGTTCGGTTACTCCACAACTCTTCGTTCCGGTACACAAGGACGCGGCGTGTTCTCGATGGAATTGTCTCACTATGAAGAAGTTCCTCGTAACATCTCCGAAGAGATCGTATCGAAACACAAAGGTGCAGAATAATCTTCTGTATTTTCTAGCCGGGAGTGGATGACCTGAATAAGGATTTGCTCCCAGGTTAGTCCAACATATTAATCTTATTTTTAAGGAGGAAATGTTTAAAATGGCAAAGGCTAAATACGAACGTACAAAACCGCATGTTAACATCGGTACAATTGGTCACGTTGACCATGGTAAAACTACTTTGACTGCAGCAATCACAACTGTATTGTCCAAAACTTACGGCGGTGCTGCTATGTCGTTTGATCAAATCGACAAGGCTCCAGAAGAACGCGAACGCGGTATCACAATCTCCACGTCTCACGTTGAATATGAAACTCCTAACCGTCACTATGCACACGTTGACTGCCCAGGACACGCCGACTATGTTAAAAACATGATCACTGGTGCTGCTCAAATGGACGGAGCAATCCTGGTTGTATCCGCAGCTGACGGCCCAATGCCGCAAACTCGCGAGCACATCCTGTTGTCCCGTAACGTAGGCGTTCCTTACATCGTTGTATTCTTGAACAAATGCGACATGGTTGAAGACGCTGAACTTCTTGAATTGGTTGAAATGGAAGTTCGCGACTTGCTGAACGAATACGAATTCCCTGGCGATGATACTCCAATCATCCAAGGTTCCGCTCGTGAATCTCTTATGAACCCAGATGGTGACTGGGCTAAGAAAATCGTTGAGATGTTCGAAATCATCGACGAGTACATTCCGCTTCCAGAGCGTCCAGTTGACAAGCCATTCCTTATGCCTGTCGAGGACGTATTCTCCATCACTGGCCGTGGTACAGTTGCTACAGGCCGTGTAGAGCGTGGTACTGTTAAAGTCGGCGATGAAATCGAAATCGTTGGTATCAAGGAAGAAACTAAGAAATCCGTCGTAACTGGCGTAGAAATGTTCCGTAAATTGCTTGATTCCGCTGAAGCAGGCGACAACATCGGTGCATTGCTCCGTGGTGTTGACCGCGCACAAATCGAGCGTGGCCAAGTATTGGCAAAGCCAGCTTCCGTTAATCCGCATACTGAGTTTTCCGCTCAAGTATACGTATTGACTAAAGAAGAAGGCGGACGTCATAAACCTTTCTTCACTGGCTACCGTCCACAATTCTATTTCCGTACAACTGACGTAACAGGCGTTATCAGCCTGCCAGAAGGTACTGAAATGGTTATGCCTGGCGACAACATCGAAGTTGCTGTTGCCCTGATCTCCCCAATCGCGATTGAAGAAGGAACTCGCTTCTCCATCCGTGAAGGTGGACGTACTGTTGGATCCGGCGCTGTTGTATCCATCAGCAAATAATTCAAGCTTATGCTTCTTAGAGACTCGTTCCTTATGGAACGAGTCTTTTTGCACTGTGCAGTTTGGTTGGATTAAAGCAAAATATTATTCTTTCAGTCGATTGAGCAGAAAAATGTCGTAATAAGTCGAATTATAGGGTAATTTGGCTTTACATTTATGGGTTATCATCGTTATAATGCCCTCAAGTAGTCCGAGGTCCTTACATTTAAATCGGGGGTTATTATGATGAGATGCCCTTTTTCTAATTTGAAGCGTTCATTCTTAGCAGAGCACAAGGTTATGTTCAACGATCGCAGTGGGAATTCTCCAGATAGGCAAATTGATGAACAAACCTATGCTATTGAGGATGAGGCGGAGGTCAATGCTCAATTGAAGATGATCCACTTCACTGATACAGATCTGGACGTTCTAAGGCAGATGCGGCCGGTTATAGCGAAGCATATGGAGTGGATCGTCGATTCTTTCTATCAGTCTGTTCTAGGTGTAGATAAGCTTAAGGAGATCATAGAGCAACATAGTACGATCGAACGACTTAAACAGACGCTGGAGGGGCATTTGCTTGAAATGTTCAACGGTGAAATCGGTCAGGAATTCATCATGAAGCGGCTGGCAATTGCAAAGGTTCATAAGCGGGTTGGGCTGGAGCCGAAGTGGTATTTATCTGCTTTTCAGAATTTGCAAAATGCCGTCATTCAGGTTATTTGTGAGCAGGTTCATGATGAGAAGCAAATGTTGCAGATGATTACCACAACAACGAAGCTGCTTAATTTTGAACAGCAATTAGTGCTTGAAGCTTACGAGAAAGAGAATATTCACGAGAAGGAAGCACAGTATGAACAAGTCAAACAGGAACTCCAACGAAAGATCAGCATATTCAGTAAAGAATTGGAGCTGAAGAGTGAAGATACACGGCGATCTGT
Organism: Paenibacillus lutimineralis; assembly: GCF_003991425.1. NCBI lineage: Bacteria > Bacillati > Bacillota > Bacilli > Caryophanales > Paenibacillaceae > Paenibacillus > Paenibacillus lutimineralis. Next base: position 5,704,877 of record NZ_CP034346.1, on the reverse strand, counting down.
AGATAACCTTATCACTGATGCAAATGGGGTAAATGAGGTTATTCAGCACTTGGCTGATTTTGCTGTGTCATCTAAAGGCTTGGCTGAACAAGGCAGAAAGAGTCTTCAGGAACTGAAAAACCGTATCGATTATATTTTTGAGAGCATGCATGCTGTGGAGGAGACAGCACAACACTTAAGCAGCTTCTCACAGCAGATCGGGCAAGTAGCTCAATCGGTCGAGAATATCGCTGGACAGATTCATTTACTCTCGCTTAATGCGGCCATTGAAGCAGCGAGAGCCGGTGAACATGGGCGAGGATTTACAGTGGTAGCGCAGGAGGTCAGGAAGCTATCAGAGGAAGCGAGGTTTACGGTTGCACAAATCAAGGACAAACTTCAGCAATCCTCGAGAATGACAACAGAAGTAATTGAGGCTGTTGGAGGTGCGCAGCAGGCAGCTGGTCAAGGAAGAGAGTATTCAGATTTAAGCAGAGATGTGTTTCTTCATATTATAGGGTCCGTACAGCGCAGCTCGGATGAGATTGTAACTGTGGAGACCCGGATCAAACATCTCGTCTATATAATAGAAGAAATCGGATCAGCCATGTCTCAGGTCGCCAGATCAGCAGAGCAATTGAACGCGGCATCCTCAGAATTATAAGATTCAACAATTATAAGATAAATATAATAAATTTTGCTTGCAATGAGCACAGCTTTTCTATATAATAATGAATGTTGTTCTGTGACGTTGCGATGATGTGGGAGGTTACTGACACACCCGGCCCCTTTGCCATGGGGTGGGCAGTTAGAAAATTTCCACGGAGTATGTCCGATCTCAAATTGGGCGATAGAAGGAGGGAATGAAATGGCAAAGCAAAAAATTCGTATTCGTTTGAAAGCTTACGACCACAGAATTCTTGATCAATCCGCAGAGAAAATCGTTGAAACGGCAAAACGTTCGGGTGCTGGTGTATCTGGACCGATTCCGCTTCCAACTGAAAAACAAGTGATTACTATTCTCCGTGCGGTACACAAGTACAAGGATTCTCGGGAACAATTCGAAATGCGTACTCATAAGCGTTTGATCGATATTGTGAACCCGACTCCACAAACTGTGGATGCCTTGATGCGCTTGGACCTGCCGTCCGGTGTAGATATCGAGATTAAATTGTAATATCCATTATTGAATGGAAACGAAAGAGGAAAAGAGGTGTCAACATGAAAGGTATCTTAGGGAAAAAGCTCGGAATGACTCAAGTATTTACCCCAGAAGGTAATGTCATTCCTGTAACAGTTATTGAAGCAAGTTCTAACGTAGTTCTGCAAAAGAAAGACGTAGAGAACGATGGCTATGAAGCGATCCAACTTGGTTACTCCGATAAGAAAGAAAGCAGAGTAACTAAGCCAGAAGCTGGCCATGCGAAAAAGGCAAATACAACGCCTAAGCGCTACGTTCGCGAAGTTCGCGGTGTTGACTTGGCAGGATATGAAGTTGGCCAGGAGGTCAAGGTTGATGTTTTTGCTGAGGGCGAATTTGTTGACGTAACAGGTATTTCGAAGGGTAAAGGTTTCCAAGGTGTAATCAAGCGTTGGGGACAAAGCCGCGGACCTATGTCTCACGGTTCCCGTTACCATCGTAGACCTGGTTCCATGGGTTCCATCCAAGCAAACCGTGTTCCTAAGGGCAAACGCCTTCCAGGACATATGGGTAGCGACACTGTTACGATTCAAAACCTTGAAATCGTGAGAGTTGATGCAGAACGTAATGTGCTGCTCGTTAAAGGTTCGATCCCAGGTCCTAAAAATAGTTTCGTAAAAGTTAAAGAATCCATTAAAAAATAATTAACTGAAGAAAGGAGGAACAGAGAATGCCAAAAGTAGCACTTTTTAATGTTAGCGGTAGCCAAGTTGGCGAGGTAGAATTGAACGATGCGGTATTCGGTATCGAACCGAACACTCATGTGCTTCATGAAGCTGTTGTTATGCAACGCGCTTCCCTTCGCTTTGGTACCCACAAAGTAAAAGGACGCTCCGAAGTTCGCGGCGGTGGTCGTAAACCTTGGAAGCAAAAAGGAACAGGACGTGCCCGTCAAGGTTCGATCCGTTCTCCGCAATGGGTTGGTGGCGGTATCGTATTTGGACCGACTCCACGCAGCTATGCTTACAAATTGCCGAAGAAAGTTCGTCGTCTGGCGATCAAATCGGCTTTGTCTGCTAAAGTTATTGATCAGGACATTATCGTACTTGATGCATTGAGCTTGAATGCACCTAAGACCAAAGAATTTGCTGCAATCTTGAACAACCTGAAGGTTGATCGCAAGGCGCTTGTAGTAGCTCCTAGCTATGATGACAATGTAGCACTTTCCGCTCGCAATATTCCTGGTGTTAAATTCGTAGCAGCTGACGGCATTAATGTTCTTGACGTGCTCTCGCACGACAAACTGATCATTACGAAGGAAGCAGTTCAGAAGGTAGAGGAGGTGCTCGCGTAATGAAAGATCCTCGTGATATTATTAAGCGTCCATTAATCACAGAACGTACTGCTGATTACATGAACGAGCTTAAATATGTGTTCGAAGTTGACATTCGTGCTAACAAAACCGAAATTAAAAAAGCGGTTGAAGAGATCTTCAAAGTTAAAGTGAGCAATGTGAATACTCTGCGTGTTCCTGGCAAGCCAAAACGTTATGGACGTCATTTCGGTTATACTCCGGAATGGAAGAAAGCGTTCGTGACTTTGACTCCGGACAGCAAACCGCTCGAATTCTTTGAATCGGTATAAAATTGTCTGAAGTAAGGAGGGAAATCTAGTGCCTATTAAAAAGTATAAACCGACATCTCCGGCAAGACGTGGAATGTCCGTATCGACATTCGAAGAAATCACCACAGATACACCGGAGAAATCCTTGCTTGCGCCGCTGAGCAAAACAGCTGGCCGCAACAACCAAGGTAAAATCACTGTGCGTCACCATGGCGGTGGACACAAACGTAAATATCGTATCATCGACTTCAAACGGAACAAAGATGGAATTCCAGGCCGCGTTGCTACTATCGAGTACGACCCGAACCGGACTTCTAACATTGCTTTGATCCACTATACTGACGGTGAAAAACGCTACATTATTGCTCCACAAGGGCTTAAAGTAGGCGATGTTATCGAGTCTGGCGTAGGTTCCGACATCAAAATCGGTAATGCTCTTCCACTCGAGAACATCCCAGTGGGTACAGTTATCCACAACATTGAGCTGCAACCAGGTAAAGGTGGACAACTCGTTCGTGCTGCCGGTACTGAAGCTCAATTGCTCGGTAAAGAAGAAAAATACGTAACAGTTCGTCTTTCTTCTGGCGAAATGCGTAAAATTCTCAAAGTTTGCCGTGCTACAATCGGTTCTGTAGGTAATGCAGACCATGAATTGATCAAGATCGGTAAAGCAGGCCGCAATCGCTGGAAGGGCCAACGTCCTGAAGTTCGCGGTGTTGTTATGAACCCTAACGATCACCCTCACGGTGGTGGTGAAGGTCGTGCTCCGATCGGCCGTAAATCGCCATTGTCTCCTTGGGGCAAACCAACCCTTGGTTACAAAACGCGTAAAAAAGGCAAAGCATCTGATAAGTATATCGTTCGTGGCCGCACGAAGTAATCCGCGCCTCGCGGATCACTTCACGGCATTGAATTATAGTTCGAAACAAGCAGTATGAAGGGAGGATATTCAATGAGCCGTAGTCTTAAAAAAGGACCTTTTATTGACGGATATATGTTGAAAAAGGTGGAAGAAGCGAGCGCATCGAACAAGAAAGTGGTTATTAAAACTTGGTCGCGCCGTTCGACAATTTTTCCACAATTCATCGGCCATACTTTTGGTGTATACGACGGACGTAAACACGTACCGGTATACGTAACAGAGGACATGGTAGGGCATAAACTTGGTGAATTTGCTCCAACCCGTACCTACAAAGGTCATACGGATGACGACAAGAAAACGAGACGCTAAACGATAAGTTCTTCGTTTGAGAGGAGGTAACAACACATGGAAGCTAAAGCACATGTAAAGTCTGTTCGCATTGCTCCCCGCAAAGCTCAACTCGTAGTTGACTTGATCCGTGGTAAGCAAGTTGGCGAAGCGATCGCAATTCTCCGCCATACTCCAAAGGGCGCATCCCCGATCGTGGAGAAGCTTCTGAATTCGGCGATTGCTAATGCTGAACACAACTATTCTATGGATGTAAATAAATTGGTTATTACACAAGCTTACGTAAACCAAGGTCCGACAATGAAACGTTTCCGCCCTCGTGCAATGGGACGTGCTAGCCGGATCAACAAACGCACAAGCCACATTACTTTGGTGGTATCCGAAAAATAAGGAGGGAAAACGTGTGGGCCAAAAGGTAAATCCGGTCGGATTACGAGTAGGGATTATCCGTGATTGGGAATCCAAATGGTATGCAGGTAAAGATTTCGGTGATCTCTTGCTTGAAGACGTTAAAATTCGTGAACACCTGAAGAATAAATTGAAAGACTCCGCAGTATCTCGCATCGAAATCGAGAGAGCGGCTAATCGTGTGAATGTGACGATCCACACTGCGAAACCAGGTATGGTTATCGGTAAAGGTGGTTCGGAAGTTGAAAATCTGCGTAACGAAATTACGAAGATTGCAGGTGGCAAGAAGGTTCACATCAATATTTCTGAAATTAAACACCCTGATCTTGACGCAATTCTCGTTGCTGAGAGCATCGCACAACAATTGGAACGTCGTGTTTCTTTCCGTCGTGCTTTGAAGCAAGCAATCCAAAGAACTATGCGTTCAGGAGCGAAAGGGATTAAGACAGCAGTCAGCGGTCGTCTCGGCGGTGCTGAAATTGCTCGTACAGAGGGCTACAGTGAAGGAACTGTTCCACTTCATACGCTCCGCGCCGACATCGATTACGGTACGGCAGAAGCACATACGACTTATGGACGTATTGGCGTGAAAGTATGGATCTATCGTGGAGAGGTTCTTCCTACGGCTAAGAAACAACCAGCTGCTCAGGAAGGAGGCAACTAATCATGTTGGTACCAAAACGTGTAAAACACCGCAAGCAACAACGCGGTAGTCTGAGAGGTCAAGCAAAAGGCGGCACTGAATTGAACTTCGGTGAATACGGCCTGCAAGCTCTTGAGCCAACTTGGATTACAAACCGTCAAATTGAAGCAGCGCGTATTGCAATGACGCGTTACATCAAACGGGGCGGTAAAGTATGGATTAAAATTTTCCCTGACAAGCCGATTACTCAAAAGCCTCTTGAAGTTCGGATGGGTAGCGGTAAAGGTAACGTAGAAAAATGGGTTGCAGTTGTGAAACCTGGTAAGATCATGTTTGAACTTGCCGGTGTATCGGAGGAAGTTGCTCGTGAAGCTATGCGTCTTGCCGCTCACAAACTGCCAATCAAGACTAAGTTTGTGAAACGTGAAGAATTGGGTGGTGAAGCAAATGAAAGCTAATGAACTTCGCAACTTAACCACTGCTGAGATTGAACAAAAAGTTGCAGGATTTAAAGAAGAACTCTTTAACCTCCGTTTTCAATTGGCTACTGGCCAGCTTGATAACCCGACTCGGATCCGTGATGTGCGTAAGGAAATAGCTCGTGCTAAAACCGTATTACGTCAAAGAGAACTTGGGATTAGCTAATATTGCGCCTGGCTCGGACCAAGCGCGAATGTTCAGGAAGGAGGCTAACCATGAGCGAACGTAACGCCCGTAAAGTGCAAATTGGTAAAGTCGTAAGCGACAAAATGGATAAGACCATTGTTGTAGCAGTAGAAACCTACAAGAAGCATGATCTTTATCATAAACGTATGAAATATACGAAGAAATTTAAAGCACATGATGAAAATAACACAGCTAAAATCGGTGATACTGTTAAAATTGCTGAAACACGCCCGTTGTCTAAAGACAAGCGCTGGAGACTCGTTGAAGTTATTGAAAAAGCAATTGTTATTTAATAGCACCGTAGTTTTGATCGAAGGGAGGATATAACGATGATTCAACCATTTACACGTTTGCATGTGGCTGATAACTCTGGCGCGAAGGAATTGATGTGTATTCGCGTTTTGGGTGGTACTGGTCGTGCGCGCACAGCACAAATTGGCGATTTGATCGTTTGTTCTGTGAAACAAGCAACACCAGGCGGCGTTGTCAAAAAGGGCGATGTAGTCAGAGCGGTTGTTGTTCGTACAAAACGTTCCGTACGTCGTAAAGACGGTTCTTACATCGCATTTGATGAGAACGCAGCGGTAGTTGTTAAAGAAGACAAGAGCCCACGTGGTACTCGTATTTTCGGACCAGTTGCCCGCGAACTTCGCGATAAAGACTTCATGAAAATCGTTTCCTTGGCTCCGGAAGTTATCTAATAAAGATTGCGTATCCTATGGTACGTTAAGCTGTGCGAAACAGGAGGTGTAAATAGATGCCTAGATTGAAAAAGATTCTGGAATCCCATAACAATAAGCTTCATGTTAAGAAGGACGACACGGTTATCGTGATCTCCGGCAAAGACAAAGGCAAAAAAGGCCGCGTCATCGCCGCTTATCCTCGTGAGAACCGCGTTCTTGTGGAAGGCGTGAACATGGTGAAGAAACACCAAAAGCCTAGCCAGTTGAATCCACAAGGCGGCATTATCGAGAAGGAAGCTCCGATTCATGTATCGAACGTAATGCACGTTGATCCTAAGAGCGGAAAAGTAACCCGTATCGGTTACAAAGTATTGGACAACGGCAAGAAGGTTCGTGTAGCTAAGAAATCCGGTGAAGTAATCGACTAATCCAGGAACTTAAGAAAGGAGGTCCATGATTCATGGCAACTAGATTGAAAGAACGCTATTTGAGCGAAGTAACACCTGCTTTGATTCAAAAATTCAACTACTCTACAGTAATGCAAGTACCGAAAGTCGAGAAAGTAGTTATTAACATGGGTGTTGGTGACGCTGTTGCTAACTCGAAGGTGCTTGATTCTGCAGTTAATGATATGCAACTTATCGCTGGTCAAAAACCAGTAATTACTCGCGCTAAGAAATCCATCGCTGGTTTCAAACTTCGCGAGAACATGCCAATCGGTGTGAAGGTAACTCTTCGCGGCGAGCGTATGTACTATTTCCTTGACAAATTGTTCAATGTAACGCTTCCACGCGTTCGTGACTTCCACGGCGTATCGAACAAAGCATTCGATGGACGCGGTAACTACACACTTGGTCTTAAGGAACAATTGATCTTCCCAGAGATCGAGTATGACAAAGTTGATAAAGTACGTGGTATGGATATCGTTATCGTTACAACAGCTAAAACGGACGAAGAGTCCCGCGAGCTGCTTACAGGGCTCGGAATGCCATTTGTTAAATAATAAATGGCATATCAGCTCCGAAATTATTTAGGAGGTGTCAGGTTTAGTGGCAAAAACTTCAATGAAAGTTAAACAACAACGTGCGCCAAAATTCAAAGTGCGGGCTTATACTCGCTGCGAACGTTGTGGTCGTCCACATTCTGTATTGCAAAAGTTTAAAATCTGCAGAATTTGCTTCCGCGAATTAGCATATAAAGGCCAGATCCCTGGCGTTAAGAAGGCAAGCTGGTAAACCATCAACAACGGGAAGGAGGTTTCATGAATGAACATTTCAGATCCAATTGCAGATATGCTTACACGTATTCGTAATGCGAACACAGTTCGTCACGAAACGGTGGAAATGCCTGCATCCACGATCAAGAAACAAATCGCTGAGATCTTGAAACGCGAAGGTTTCATCCGTGATGCGGAGTATATCGATGATAATAAACAAGGGATCATTCGTGTTTTCTTGAAATACGGATCCAACAATGAACGTGTTATTACTGGTTTGAAAAGAATCAGTAAACCAGGTCTTCGCGTATATACGAAGAGCAACGAAGTTCCGCGTGTTCTCGGCGGCTTGGGTATCGCGATTATCTCTACTTCCAAGGGAGTTATGACCGATAAGGAAGCACGTCAATCGAAAGCCGGCGGAGAAGTTCTCTGCTACGTTTGGTAATTAACGTCACAAAACAAGGAGGTGCAGCAAATGTCACGTATTGGTCGCAAACCAATTACAGTACCTAGTGGTGTGGATGTCACACTTAACAATAGCGTCATTACAGTGAAGGGCCCTAAAGGCACTTTGACTCGTGAGATTCATAAGGACATTAAGGTAACGGTTGAAGACAACCAAATCCTCGTAGAACGTCCTTCTGATAATAAATTGCATCGTTCCCTGCACGGTACTACTCGCAGTGTAGTGAACAACATGGTGAGCGGGGTAACTGAAGGTTATTCCAAGACTCTTGAACTAGTTGGTGTCGGATACCGCGCAAGCAAATCCGGCGAGAAACTGGTACTCAACGTGGGTTACTCCCATCCGGTAGAAATCACTCCGGAAGCAGGTATCGAATTTGAAGTCCCTGCCAACACAAAGATCATTGTTAAAGGGATCAACAAAGAACGCGTAGGCGAATATGCTGCGAAAGTCCGTGCTGTACGTGCACCTGAGCCTTACAAAGGTAAAGGTATCAAGTACGAAGGCGAACGTATTATTCGTAAAGAAGGTAAAGCTGGTAAGAAGAAATAATGTTTCTTCTTATTATGCTTGCCTGAAGGCAGCATAATCGAAATGGCTTGAAGGTAAACCGAAGGGAGTGAAATGAAAGTCATGATCACTAAAGGCGATAAGAATAAAGCGCGTCTGAAAAGACATTTGCGTGTACGTAGAAAAGTGACTGGTACGGCTGAACGTCCAAGACTTAACGTATTCCGTTCTTCCAAACACATCTATGCTCAATTGATCGATGATGTGGCTGGTGTAACGATCGTATCCGCTTCGACAATTGAGAAAGAACTGAGCGGTGAAATCAAGAACGGCGGTAACGTTGAATCTGCACGTAAAGTTGGAGAGATGATCGCTAAGCGTGCACAAGAGCAAGGCAAGAAAGTTGTGGTATTTGACCGCGGCGGTTACTTGTATCATGGACGAATTCAAGCTTTGGCAGAAGCAGCTCGTGAAGCAGGTCTTGAATTCTAAAAATATTTATAAAAGGAGGTTAATCACTTGCGTGTAGATCCGAACACTTTAGAACTGACTGAAAGAGTAGTACACATTAACCGTGTTGCTAAAGTAGTTAAAGGCGGACGTCGTTTTAGCTTCAGCGCACTGGTTGTTGTCGGTGACGGCAAAGGCTGGGTTGGTGCTGGTATCGGTAAAGCTGGCGAGGTTCCAGATGCGATTCGCAAAGGTATCGACGATGCGAAGAAAAATCTTATCTACGTACCAATCGTAGGGACTACAATCCCTCACTTGGTAACTGGACGTTTTGGCGCTGGTAGCGTTCTGTTGAAACCAGCATCAGAAGGTACAGGAGTTATCGCCGGTGGTCCTGTTCGTGCGGTTCTCGAACTTGCAGGCGTAGGCGACATTCTTACAAAATCTTTAGGTTCTTCGAATTCCATCAACATGGTCAACGCGACTTTGGAGGGTCTTTCCCGTCTGAAACGCGCTGAAGATGTTGCGAAATTACGCGGTAAATCCGTCGAAGAACTACTCGGTTAAGGAGGGAATTCTCATGGCTAAATTGCAAATTACCCTCGTGCGTAGTTTGATCGGACGTCCGGAGAACCAACGTACTACCGTGAAAACATTGGGACTTCGCAAAATTAACCAAACTGTGGTTCATAACGATAATCCTGCTATTCGTGGCATGGTTAATCAAGTAAGCCACCTGGTTAAGGTTCAAGAGATTGCGGAGTAATCTGAAGCGATAACTGCATTCAGTACTGACGGACCCGCATCAAGCGGGTTAACGTTAGCGGCTAATGCCAACAATAAATAAGGAGGTGCAACGAACGATGAAGTTACATGAGCTTTCCTCAGCTGCTGGTTCCCGTCACGAACGCAAACGCGTTGGTCGCGGTACTGGTAGTGGTATGGGTAAAACATCTACGCGTGGTCACAAAGGTCAAAACGCTCGTTCCGGCGGTGGTGTTCGTCCGGGCTTCGAAGGCGGTCAAAACCCGTTGTATCGTCGCTTGCCAAAACGCGGATTTATCAATCCGACGCGGAAAGAGTATGCGATTGTGAACATCGAGGAACTTAACAGCTTTGCGGCGGGTACAGAGGTTACTCCTGAACTGTTGATGGATCAAGGTATCGTGAAAAACGCTAAAAGCGGCATCAAGATTCTTGGCAACGGTGAAGTTACTGTCAAATTGACGGTTAAAGCTAATAAGTTCTCTCAATCTGCGGTAGAGAAAATCGAGGCTGCCGGCGGTAAAACCGAGGTGATCTAATGTTTAAAACCATTAAGAACATTTGGAACGTGAAGGACCTGCGCACGCGTATTCTGTTTACATTGTTTATCTTTATCATCTATCGGATCGGATCTTTTGTTCCGGTTCCGGGTGTTGACACCCGGGTGTTTGAGACGGTCAACAATGCAGGGAGCGACTTGTTCGGGTTCCTGAACACCTTCTCGGGCGGTGCTCTCAAGAACTTCTCCATCTTTGCGCTCGGGATCTTTCCGTATATTACGGCGTCCATTATTGTTCAACTGCTCTCTATGGACGTCATTCCGAAATTTGCGGAATGGGCGAAGCAAGGGGAGTATGGTAAGAAGAAGATGGCCCAGATTACCCGCTACGGCACGGTAGTTCTGGCATTGATTCAAGCGTTCGCGACTTCGATCGGATTCAACCGCTTGTATGGTACTGAGATGGTACCAAATGCTACATTTGCGGATTACCTTGTTATTGCAATTGTGCTGACTGCAGGTACTTCGTTCTTAATGTGGCTTGGTGAGCAGATCACGGATAAAGGGATTGGTAACGGGATCTCGTTGATTATCTTCGCTGGGATCGTTGCCGCGTTCCCGTCTCATATCCAGAACATTGCTCGTTCCGAATTTATCGTTGAAGGACAAACCTTCATGAATGTGGTAAAGGGAATTGCAATCGTATTGGTCTGCGTACTTATCATTATTGGTGTAATTTACATCCAACAAGCGATTCGTAAAATTCCAGTACAATATGCTAAGCGCGTTGTGGGCAATAAGATGTATGGTGGCCAGAATACACATATTCCGCTGAAGATTAACTCGGCGGGCGTTATTCCAGTCATTTTCGCTGTATCGCTTCTACAATTCCCGGTTATCATTGCCAGCTTCTGGTCAACTCATGGCTGGGCGCAATGGGTCAGCAAGAACTTGGCCATTGACCATGCATTAGGTATGGTGCTTTATGTTGTGATGATTATCGGATTCACGTTCTTCTACACTTTCGTGCAGATGAACCCTCAGCAGCTTGCTGAGAACATGAAGAAGAATGGCGGATTTATTCCAGGCATTCGTCCGGGTAAGGCGACACAAACTTATTTGACACGGGTATTGACGCGTCTGACAATGACAGGAGCTCTGTTCCTGGCCGCAATTTCGATTCTTCCGGTTGGTTTAGGTGCTTTGGCTCACCTGCCTAAGACTGTACAAATCGGTGGAACCTCGATTCTGATCGTGATCGGTGTTGCATTGGATACGATGAAGACGATTGAGGGACAATTGATTAAACGGCACTATAAAGGTTTTATTAATAAATAGTAGATAGGTACCAGGCCGAGTTTGAACTTCAGCTCTCCTGGCGCCTATTATGCTGTTTCTTGTAAGGAGATTCTAGGAGGGAGTGAAAAAAACATGAACGTTTTATTCATGGGGCCTCCTGGAGCAGGTAAAGGGACACAAGCTGAGGTTATCGTTAATGAATTCGGCATTCCGCATATTTCGACAGGCGATGCATTTCGTCTGGCAATGAAGCAGGGTACTCCTGTTGGAATGAAAGCGAAGGAGTATATTGATAAGGGCCTCCTGGTGCCTGATGATGTTACAGTTGGCATCGTTCGTGAGCGCCTGCAGCAGTCCGATTGCGAAAATGGTTTTTTATTGGACGGTTTTCCAAGAACCCTTTCGCAAGCGGAAGCGCTGGAAGAACTGCTGAACGAGCTTGGTAGAAAGCTGGAGCATGTCATTAACCTGAAGGTAGATCGTGATAAGCTGATGGCGCGTCTTACCGGACGTCGTATCTGCAAGTCTTGCGGATCTACGTATCATGTGATCTTTAATCCTCCTGCTCAGGAAGGTGTTTGTGATAAATGCGGCGGTGAGCTGTACCAACGCTCCGACGACAATGAAGAGAGCGTAGGCACTCGGCTGGACGAATATATCAACAAAACTGCACCTCTCCTCAAGTTTTATGAAGATAAAGGTTTGCTTCGTCAAGTTGATGGAGAACAGGAAATTGATTCGGTTTCCAAAGAGATCGTATCTATACTGCGAGGTCAGGTGTAATGATCATATGTAAATCCGAAACGGAACTAGGCTTTATGAGAGAAGCAGGGCGGATCGTCGCGGAAACGCACAGGCTCATGGCGAAATCAATCGAGCCTGGAATTACGACGGGTGAACTCGATCACATCGCCGACAAGTTCATACGCAGTCAAGGCGCTTTGCCGTCTTTTAAGGATTACAACGGTTTTCCTTATAGCATTTGCGCTTCGGTCAACGATGAATTGGTACATGGCTTTCCCGGCAAACGCAAATTGAACGAAGGCGACATTATTACGCTTGATATAGGTGCACAATATCGTGGCTATCATGGAGACTCGGCATGGACGTATCCAGTTGGTGAAATATCCGCTGAGGCACAGAAACTTCTGGATGTGACAGAAGGATCTCTTTTCGCCGGCCTGGCTCTTGTTAAACCTGATGTGCGCTTATATACGATATCGCATGCAATCCAACGTTACATTGAAGATGCAGGCTTCTCGGTCGTTCGTGAATATGTCGGTCACGGCGTAGGAACAGAGCTGCATGAAGAACCGCAGATTCCGAATTACGGTACGCCTGATCGTGGACCTCGGCTCAAAGCGGGTATGGTACTTGCTATTGAACCGATGGTAAATGCGGGAGAGCGATTCGTAAGAACGCTGGAAGATAATTGGACAGTCGTTACGGTGGACGGTTCACTCTGTGCTCATTTTGAGCATACAGTAGCAGTCACGGCGGACGGCATGGAGATCCTTACCAAGCTGGATGAGTAGGTGGTTATAATGATGCACCGCTCCGTACCACAAGTTGGCCAGCTGGCGAAGGTGCTGAAAGGCAGAGATGCAAGCGACGTTTATGTGATCATTGATATTGTGGATGACCGATTCGTGTTGATCGCGAATGGAGACAAACGCAAATTTGATCATCCTAAACGTAAGAACGTTCAACATCTTGAACTTCAGTCCATGATCAGTAGCGAGGTTGTTCAAAGTTTGCAAGAAAGCGGTAGGGTGACAAACGGTAAACTGCGTCATGCAGTTAGCGTATATATAGCATCCGCCAATGCTAATGCCGAAGAGAAAGGAGACTGAATGTGTCCAAAGAAGATGTCATTGAAGTAGAAGGAACGGTGGTTGAGCCGTTGCCTAACGCTACCTTCAAGGTAGAGCTTGAGAACGGTCATCAAATTCTCGCTCACGTATCCGGTAAATTGCGGATGCACTTTATTCGGATCCTGACGGGAGACAAAGTAGTGGTTCAATTATCACCTTATGATCTGACCAAGGGACGTATCACGTATCGTAAATAGATACCATATCTTTTACTTTTATTTTGTGGTACTATATTAAGGTTGATTGTAGTTTAGTCTTTACAGTATGATGGGATAGTCTGTAATACAGGCTGCTATCGAGACAAGTTTTACGATACGTAAGACTTGTTCATCTTTGTGAAGAGGGCTTTGCCGAGCAGAGCTCGATCACATGTTAGAAGTTAGGATTGCGCCGCAACCTAGCTAATCCTTAGGAAGAGAGTTTTGCTTCGCAAAACTTTAGGGAGGTAGTCAACATGAAGGTAAGACCTTCTGTAAAGCCTATTTGCGAAAAATGCAAAGTCATTCGTCGCAAAGGCCACGTCATGGTGATTTGTGAAAATCCAAAACACAAACAAAAACAAGGTTAAAGAAGGGGGTGTAGCGTAAAATGGCACGTATAGCTGGTGTGGATTTGCCACGTGATAAACGCGTTGAGATCGCCTTAACTTACATTTTCGGAATCGGTAAAACGACTTCCCAGAAAATCCTGAGCACAACAGGCATCAATCCGGACACTCGTGTTCGTGATTTGACGGAAGATGAGGTTAGCAAACTACGCGAATCGATCGACAAGACGGTCAAGGTTGAAGGTGACCTGCGTCGTGAAATTTCTTTAAATATTAAGCGTTTGATCGAAATCGGATGCTACCGCGGTGTACGTCATCGTCGTGGCCTGCCGGTTCGCGGACAACGTACGAAAACGAATGCCCGTACTCGTAAGGGTCCTCGTCGTACTGTAGCGAACAAGAAGAAATAAGAAGGGAGGATAACTGAACAATGGCTAAACCAAAAAAAGTCGTACGTACAAAACGTCGTGATCGCAAAAATATTGAGTCTGGTGTAGCGCATATCCGCTCCACCTTCAACAATACGATTGTTACGATTACAGACCCACATGGCAACGCAATTTCATGGGCAAGCTCCGGCGGTCTTGGATTTAAGGGTTCCCGTAAATCCACTCCGTTTGCTGCACAAATGGCAGCTGAATCTGCTGCAAAAGCAGCTATGGAACATGGCATGAAAACTGTCGAGGTTATGGTTAAAGGTCCTGGAGCCGGCCGTGAAGCCGCTATCCGCTCTTTGCAAGCGGCAGGCCTTGAGGTTAACATGATTAAAGACGTGACTCCGATTCCTCACAATGGATGCCGTCCTCCAAAACGCCGTCGTGTATAATGAAGCCGCATCTAATGTGGTATAGCAACAGCATATTTTGGTAACAATGGTTGTTTAGGCAATACTACATGATAAGACTTCAGTAGACATGGCAGTTTGCGTAGGAACGAGTGTTTGAAGGAGGGGTACTTTCGTGATAGAAATCGAAAAACCGAAAATTGAGACCGTTGAAGTTAACGATGAAGGCACCTATGGTAAATTTGTAGTGGAACCACTAGAGCGTGGTTATGGCACCACTTTGGGTAACTCGCTTCGCCGGATTTTGCTATCTTCCCTGCCTGGTGCTGCGGTAACCTCGGTCCAAATCGATGGTGTTCTGCATGAATTCTCGACTGTCCCAGGTGTAATGGAGGACGTGACGGAAATCATTCTGAACCTGAAGGCTCTTTCACTTAAAATCCATTCGGATGAGGAGAAAATCCTTGAGATCGATGCGGAAGGTGAAGGAGTAGTTACAGCAGGAGATATCCGTGCGGACAGCGATGTGGAAATTCTGAATCCGGAGCTTCATATTGCAACGCTGGAGCCGGGTTCGAGACTTCATATGCGCATTTATGCGGGACGTGGTCGTGGTTATGTTCAAGCAGATCGTAATAAACGAGACGATCAGCCGATCGGAGTCATTCCCGTCGATTCGATCTATACCCCGATTACTCGCGTCAATTACGTTGTAGAGAATACCCGTGTTGGCCAAGTGACCAACTATGACAAGCTGACGCTTGAAGTATGGACCGATGGCAGCATTAAACCTGAAGAAGCGGTTAGTCTCGGAGCAAAAATTTTGACCGAGCATCTCTTCCTGTTCGTTGGGTTGACTGACGAAGCGAAGGACGCTGAAATCATGGTTGAGAAGGAAGAAGACAAGAAAGAGAAAGTTCTTGAAATGACGATTGAAGAGCTCGATCTGTCCGTTCGTTCTTATAACTGCCTCAAACGTGCCGGCATCAATACGGTACAAGAGCTGACCACGAAGACGGAAGAAGATATGATGAAGGTGCGTAACCTTGGTCGTAAATCTTTGGAAGAAGTTCAAGAGAAGCTTGAGGAGCTTGGTTTAGGGCTTCGTACGGAAGAATAGACTCTTTTAGTGAATCGTCTCTAGCGAAGGAGGGAAAACTCAAATGGCATACCAAAAGTTGGGCCGTAATTCCAGCGCTCGTAAGGCTTTGTTCCGTGACCTGGTAACCGACCTGTTCTTATATGAACGTATCCAAACGACTGAGGCTAAAGCGAAAGAAGTTCGTTCTATCGCTGAGAAGCTGATCACCAAGGCAAAACAAGGAGATCTGCACGCTCGTCGTCAAGTTGCAGCTTATGTTCGTCGTGAATCCATCGACGGTCAGCAAGATGCAATCCAAAAACTGTTCTCGGAGCTGGCACCACGCTACTCTGAGCGTCCAGGCGGATACACTCGTATCTTGAAATTGGGACCACGCCGCGGTGACTCTGCGCCTATGGTTTACTTGGAATTGGTAGACCGCGCTTAATACCGGGGATAACCCATTGTACGTGAAACTCTCTGTCGGCTCGCCTTATGTGGCTTAGCTAGCGGAGAGTTTTTCTGTGTGTAGGGGAGAGAGGGTTCAAAAGCGTTTTTTGGACTACCTCTACCTTATTGTTTACCGGAGGGAGGATCTTAATGCGTAACCTGTTAATGACCGTCAGCTACGATGGAACTGAATACTTCGGGTTTCAGACCCAACCCGATGGCAATACCGTTCAGGACCATCTGGAAGCAGCAATTCTAGGATTGACAGGTGAGGTCGTGAAGATCCACGGTTCGGGGCGTACAGATGCTGGGGTGCATGCTAGAGAGCAGCCTTTCCACGTGCATACAGAATCCAAGATTCCGGTGGATCGCTGGAGAATGGCGCTGAATGGTCGGCTACCAGCCGATATACGTGTGACGGATGTACAGGAGGTCCCGTTGTCCTTTCATGCCCGTCGATCGGCGAAACGGAAGACATATAGATTCTCGATCAATGCGAATCGGGTACCTGATGTATTTAACCGCCGTTATCAAGTCCACCACCCTGGTCAGTTGAACGTTGAGAACATGCAGGAGGGTCTGAAGTACTTGATCGGGACTCATGATTATACTTCCTTTGCTTCTCGACATTCCACCAAGGCGAGCCATGTGCGTACGATTTATGAGGCCTGGATCGAATTGGATCGGTCGGGTAACTACTCCGGCTCGCATGAGCAGGGGGTCATCCATATATTTATGACCGGGAGCGGCTTTCTTCAGCATATGGTGCGGATTATCGTTGGCACTCTGCTTCAGGTGGGCGAGGGCAAGCGTAAGCCGGAAGATATGAAGAAGATATTGGAGGCGCAGGACCGTGCTGCCGCCGGACCAACCGCTGAGAGTAAAGGGCTGATGCTGTGGGAGGTTCTCTATGAGCAGACGGATCTCACTGCAGGCGATCTAACTGAGCTGAATAATTATGAAACTTGATCGTATCTATGTCCGTACATTAATACAGAATGAATCAATTACGTTACTATAGGGGGTAATGTTGGTATGAGATGTCCTGTATGCGATGATGTTCGGATGAGAGAGATTGAGAAGGACGGAGTCATGATTGATGTCTGCCCGGATTGTAAAGGTGTATGGTTGGATCGTGGTGAACTGGAGAAGCTGATGAGTGAGGTACGGGAGATCAGACCGGCCTTTAATGAGTGGTATGATCATCGGGATCACTCACAGCAGCGTACAAATCACTCACCAAATCATGGCCAAGGCTATGATGATCATCATGCCGGGAAGCATAATCAGGGATACAACAACAAGTATAAGAAGAAGAAGTCTGTGCTCGATGTATTTGGCGATCTTTTTGACTAAATTTCATTCAAAAAATACTTGCGCATTACTTTTTCATCCTGTAAAATAGAAGTTGTGTTTCTTAATGGCTATCCCACGGCCCCGATTAAGATATACACAGTACGTTAATTTACAAATTGCTTGATTAGTAAATGACAATGAACGAAGATAAATGAACCATTTGAACGAGAATGAAGGAGGATCATTACATGCGTACCACCTACATGGCGAAGCCAGCTGAAGTTGAGCGCAAATGGCATATCATTGATGCCGAAGGCAAAACGCTGGGCCGTCTGGCTAGCGAAGTTGCTGCACTTATTCGCGGCAAACATAAACCAAGCTTTACTCCACACGTTGACGGCGGTGACTTTGTTATCGTAATCAACTCTGAGAAGATTGCTCTTACTGGCAAGAAGTTGGATAACAAGAAATACTATCGTCATTCCCTGCATCCAGGCGGTTTGAAAGTGACTGTTGCTAAGGATCTTTTGAACACTAAACCTGAACGCGTCATTGAATCGGCTGTATTCGGAATGTTGCCTAAGACTCGCATGGGCGAGAAGATGAAGCTGAGATTGAAAGCTTACGCTGGCACTGAGCATCCACATGCAGCACAAAAACCTGAAGTTTACGAACTTCGCGGATAATAAAAAGGGAGGACAGTTTCATGGCACAAGTACAATACTATGGGACAGGTCGTCGTAAACATTCGGTAGCTCGTGTTCGCCTTGTACCGGGTGAAGGACGCATTGTCATTAATAAGCGTGATATCAATGAATATTTCGGTCTGGAAACTCTTAAACTGATCGTAAAACAACCTTTGACTTTGACGGAAACGCTTGGCAGCTATGACGTAATCGTTATTGCTCACGGCGGAGGTATCTCTGGTCAAGCAGGCGCAATCCGCCACGGTATTTCCCGTGCATTGCTTAAAGCTGACCCTGAATTCCGTCCTGCATTGAAAAAAGCAGGATTCCTGACTCGTGACCCACGGATGAAAGAACGTAAGAAATACGGTCTTAAAGCTGCTCGTCGCGCGCCACAATTCTCGAAGCGTTAATATCCTTGTGTATCAAGGGATTCAAGCCTCTGGTCTTCTATGGTCAGGGGCTTTTACTTTGCTTGAATAAATATCGTGACCATATTTTGACCATATATTTTTAACTTTGTTCATTCTCAACTACCTCTAATTCCGTGACTTCATCTTCTGACTCCATAAATTTTTCGAATCTTGAGGCTGTTAATTCTTTTACTGTCCTCGTCACATGGGTGTAGATATTCATGGTCATTCTAATGTCTGAGTGCCCCAAGCGTTCCTGGACTTCTTTTATGGTTGCTCCAGCCTCGAATAGAAGTGAGGCATGTGTATGGCGCAGACCATGGACTGTAATGTGATGTAGGCTATAAATTCGAATGATCTCATCCAGTTTGTCATTGGGATATGCCAGTCTTAACGGATCGCCATTTTTACGAGAAAAAATAAATTTATTCTTATTTGGATTATCCTGTTGACGAATGTGTACTATTTTGCTCTTATTTTCCTCTGTAATCAACTTTCGTAAAAGTCCGAGTGTTGTATCGTCTAGACTGATTAAACGCCGTGATGCAGGCGTTTTGGAGGTAAGAGACATATATCCATTGTCCTTGTCATAGTAGAGCGTTTTTTTTAGCCGCAAAGTCTTATTTTTAAAATCAACATCACTATGCCTTAAGTCGAGTAGTTCCCCTTTACGAGCGCCAGAATAAATAAAAAGGTGGAACATGCAATAATCCATGAAGGGGTAGTCTTTTTTCATAATATCCAGGAATTTTTTTATTTCTGCCTTCTCCCAATAGTTCCGCTCCTCCTCCTCCTCACTCTCTTCAACGATATATTGATCTTCTCTTATCGGAATTTTCACACCATCCATAGGATTTTTTACAATGATCTCTTTCTCGATTGCAAACTCAAAAATTTGATTGGCATACATTTTGTAGTTATCGACCGTCTTAAATCCCTCTTCAGCCATCTTGTTAATAACATCTTGGCAGAATGATTTCGTGATATTCTTTACAATTGCATTTTTGAAACGCGGAAGTAGTTGGGCATCAAATTTTGACTTTACTGCTTTCCTCGTTGGTGGTTTCCAACTAGGCTTATTTGTTGCATACCAAAGTTCATAAACTTGTTCAAATGTGGTTGTAGTGTCCTCTTTAACGAATGTACCTTCTGCAATTTCCTTCTCAGTTTGGGCAGCATGGAGTTGCGCCTCTTTTTTGGTCATAAAGCCCCGTTTAGAAGACGGCTTCTTCTTTCCTGTTACTGGGTCGACAGCCCCGTAATATTTGTACATCCATCGTTGGCCGTCTTTTGTCATGTACTTTTGAAAACTTGCCACTTTAATCTTCTCCTTACCAGCTTAATCGTCGAGAGACCGCCTGATCCCGAGCAATTAGCATATCGACTACGTTCATGTTGATAATAAATTTACGTTTAGATAATCCATATCTAAATACCAATTCATTTACTGACAAAGTAACTACTCCATCAAAGCAACCGATATCAGTGCTTTGAACAGGGGTGCATTCAATTTCGTTTAGTTCATCTGGATCAATTTCTGGAAGTCGCTCACCAATTGGTAGTTCGATTTCCCGACAATTGATTTGTGTTCGTTCGTCCAAAAAAACTACCATCTGTGATGGACCGTCCATAGTACCGGTTGGATCATAATAAACCTTGAATTGCGGTCCGTAGGCGTCAATAGGCTTCACCTCCTTTACAGAATTTAATCTTTTGCCAATAGCTACAGTCTTTGTTGCCGTTATGGCCGCATCAAACTCACGGCGAACGATTTGGTCGTAACGTTTACTGGCAAGGCTTATCCCAACCGCAAAAACATCAGATAATTGCTGTATGGCTTGTTTGCGATCCGGAGAGAGCTCCAAAGCATCTATCATAAAAAAAGGCATAAGTGCGTATAAAACAAATTGTTCAGCATCCTCTTCCTGATATTGAACAAATGGCTTCGGAAGAAGGATCTGATTACCTTCATGCCTTAATAAGTGTCCAAGTTCGTGAAGAAAGTCTTCACGCTGCTTTTGAGAGCTATTACGTTTATCAAGTATTATGATATGTTTGCCAGATGCGGATCGAAGAGACGTGCTTTTGATAGCTGCATATTCAGTCTTAATATTCATTCCTTCACTGATAGATCCAATAGTTATGTCCTCAGGACTCAAGATGCTATGCTGCAAGAAGAGCTGCTCTACATAATCCTCTAAATGGGTTTTTCTATAGCGCTGGAACATGATAGCCTCCTATTAGCGAATGTATGTTCGTATGTATGGGTATGTAGAATCAGCCTGAAAGCTGATGCTACAGGAATTATTTCTCGTCAGATTCAGAAGCACGCTTAATTATTTCCCAGACCTTTTGAAGGTCTTTTTTGCGTTCTTCTGGAGCTTCTAAGTAATCTTTGAAGAACAGACCGTGTTCAGGATTATTAATAAAAGCTTCAAACTCGGCTATTTCCGCAGGACTCATTTTTGTTTCTTCAAGCTCATCTTCTTTCCTTTTTTCAACATGTCGATCAGTGGCAATAGTGCCATGCTCAATATCTGGTGAAGCAAGTGATTCGGCTGTAATGCCAAGTACACTACAGATTTTTAAAACATTATCTATAGACGCATTTGACAAGTCACGTTCAATCATCGATCTGATAGTCGTATAAGGAACTCCAGATGCTTTGGATAAGCTCATCACGTTATAGCCTTCTTCCTCTATAACCTTTAATAAGAATTCGCCTCTTTTCATTACTTCAATACCATCCTTTTTCATTGAAATAATTACGATATTCCGTAACTTTTATATTACCATAGCACGATTATTTTCATTTGTAAACATAGTTAGTTACGACGTAATGAAACTTTTACTATGATTCTGGTTGACAATATACTCGTCGTCGTATATATTTAACACAAGTTACGAAATATCGTAAGTCATGAGGTGGTTAAATGTATCCTAATCTCGTTGTGGAAATGGGAAGGAAGGGATTAAAGAGAAAGGACTTAGCATGGATGTTCAAAAATCGTCCTGCCACAGTCTCAGACAAATTAAATGGAAAATCCCCTATTTTGATTGACGAAGCAATGAGGATCAAAGATTATTATTTTCCTGAATTTCCTTTGGACTATTTATTTAGACAAGGAGGGCAAACAGATGAGCAATGAATCTATTCTTCAAGTAATTGTCGATGAACAGTATCTTCGACAATTAGCAAAAGAGCACATCGCAAAAATTTTATCAGAGTCACAAATCGGCTGCTGGTGGGATATGAAGCGATTAGAAACAGAAACATGCCGTAAACGCGATTGGCTTATTTCGAATATCCTCTTGAATCCTATTTACCGCGAAGAAATGAAGGTTATTACGAATGATTGTGAAGATGGCCGCTGGAAATTCAAAGCAAAGGAAATGCAACTTTTTCTAGATAAGCATTTTCACGAATTAAACAGAAGAAAGAGGGGGGCGTGACTAAATGAAAATTCCATCTGAATTAATGCAAGACCGCTACTGGATAGGAGGGTAGAGCGTGTGAGTCGTATCAAGGCAGAACCCTCCGGGCATTTTGTTAGGCTCTGCCTAGCAGATAGTTGTCAGAGACATTAAGAGCATCGGCGAGGCGCGCCAAGTTCTTGTGTCTCGGTTCAAAACTTCCGTCCAACCAGCGTTTCACTGTGGTGGGTGAGACGTTGGCGATCATCGCTAAAGAGATAGGGTCTAAACCCCGTTCTTCCATTGCGGCCGATAAACGCTTTGAAAAATCAGAGTTAAAAAAGAAGAAAAAGAAGACGCATCACTCCTCATGCGCCCGGAGGGTTCTGCCTTGATACGACGATAATGGACGTCTGGATGGCTACATTTTAGCAGATTTTAGAAGAGATCGGGAGATAGGAGGGAAGAGTATGGATCTGAATGTAGAAACATGGCGCTTATGGAGGCACCTGCGTACACTTATCCGATGGCGCAGTAGTGGAAAGACGCTGGATGCCGCAAATTGTTGGTAAGATAAGGAGATAGCTGACCTACATGAGGTTATAAAAAAACAATCCTCCGGTGGCAAGACCGGAAGATTGTAGGCACTACAAATATTTATTGGGCTTATTATATCACAATTGTTCATTCTTTGAAACATCAAGGATTTAGGGGAGTAGGTGGTGTTGTGAAAGGGTGGATTAGGCTTCACAGGAAGGTGAGGGATAATCCCGTTTTCAACGACCTGCAGTTATTCAGATTATGGACGATCTGTCTAACCGAAGCTGCTCATAAATCATATGAACAGCCCGTTGGACGGCAGGTCGTTTCGCTTGAACCAGGACAGTTTGTCACTGGCAGGTTTGATCTTCATGATCTCTATAACCGAGGTTTAAAAAGATCAGATAAGGTTGCGGCAGAGTTCACGGTATGGCGCTGGCTTCAATCGTTAGAAAAGCAGGGGTTAGTGAGCATCAAATCGAGCAATAAATTTTCCATTGTTACCGTGGTAAATTGGGCTTTTTATCAAGGTGACGAGCAGATAAATGAGCAGCAGAATGAGCAGGAACTGAGCATCAAGTTAGCAACAAATGAGCAGGAACTGAGCATCAAGTTAGCAACAAATGAGCAGGAACTGAGCACAAACAAGAATGTAAAGAATTTAGAGAATGAAAAGAATGACAAGAAGAATAAAAGCACATCTCGGAATAAGAAGCCCACTTATCCCGAGGACAGCCCTTATTTCAAAATGGCGGTTTATCTTAAGGGAAAGATTGATTCTATGACTGCTAGTGAGGGATTAGCTAGCTTAACAGACAAGGCGAACTTGCAATCATGGGCTGACGATTTCCGGAAACTTGTTGAACTGGACAAGCAGGTGGATAAGAAGTTGATTCAGGAAGTCATGGACTGGTTCACATCAGATAACTTCTGGAAGCGGAATGTGCTAAGTGGTGAGAAGTTCAGAAAACACTTTGCCAAGATGGTCCTTGATATGCGAAATAAATCGGCTGGATCGAAGCGGACAGGCAACGTAAATGGCGGAAAGCCGAAGCCTGAGATTGTTCCTAGAAGCGACACAGACGATAAAGTTCCTACCGACGAAGAGTTCGCTGAAATGATCGAACTGGCTGAAAGAATGCAAGGGAAGAAGCGAGGTGATTCCCGTGTTTAATCAGTGGCTGAACAAACACCAGGCAAAAGCATCCGGTAAACCATGCTTCATACCTCGACAAATCCAAATTGATGGTAATTGGATCTGGGATGGTAAATGGGCAGGAGCTCCACCTCCAGTATGCGATATCTTGCTGACATACACTCGCTGCCAGCAATTGGAGTGTCCAGTTGGACCGAAGGAACGACCCGCTGCCTATGTGTACAAGCAATCAGAGCCTAGCAAGTTTCGATATGTCCCATTTTGGGCGAGATTCGCTGAGCAGATCAACTTGGATATGGCTGATGAAGTGGAAGCACGTATTATAAGCCGCCGTCGTGGTGATGGCGTTAGAAATATTATGGGAGGATGATCGTGATGAATGAAGCGGTTGAGAAGCTTCAGGCAGAGATCGGAAGCAGTAAGAATAACCCTTATGTGAAGGTGATCGGAGAATTTCTTATTTCACATATTCAGTCCAATCCAGACGAAGCCGGTAAGATCATGGTTGCAGATAAGACGATAGCGAAAAGTTTGGATGCGATGAAAGTAGAGGCTCGGAAAAAGGCCGTGAATGGTATGGCAATGTTAACCGATGCCGAGGGCTTTGCAGTTGTATTGAAATATTTTGATATTGGTGGCCAGCCAGCTGCAGCAGCTCAAGCTTTTACAGAAGCACCGAAACAACTGGCACAGCTTGAATCAGCAACAGGCTTCAATGTTAATCTGGATGATCTGCTAGGAGGGCTGTGATATGTCAGGTGGTTCTAAATTCAAGGATTTTAGAAGACATTTTCCGGAGACGATTAGTAAGAACATCATGAAATATGCAACGAATAAGGTTATGGAATGGAGTAGATATACATTTGTTCGTCGTGTAGGTAAGGTTCAGTATGCATACTGCACTCATTGCCGCAAAGAGCATACATCAGTTGGGTTGAAACATAATGAAATTTATCAATGTCCTTCATGCGAGTCTTTAACTGAAGTTAAGCAGAGCGGTCGGGGTAGAGGGAAAATGTACGATGAAGCCTACCTCCTCTATTACGAAAAATCAAAAGTAAATCCACAAGCAATCATTGCAAGAGGAATATATTTGGTGAGGGACTATACCGGAGATTATCACGATGTAGATACTAAGGGATATGTTACAGCCATGTACTTATTTGAACCAGGAAACAGCCAAATGTATCAAAGGTACTACTGGGGATTTAAAGATGGGAGAGAAGGACACTTCTTTGAACGGAATTCTATTTGCAGTGAGGCAGTCAGCAGCATGCAGAATAAACGCTGCTATTTTGCTAAACATAGCATTTCAAAGGCAGTAAAAGGGACTCCGTTTCAGTATAGTACGTGGGAACAATATGGCGGCGAATATGGTTGTTCGGATTATCTAAAATTCTTTGAACTTGCCTCCAAGTATCGGTGCATAGAGTTTTTAACAAAAATAGGTTTAAGTATGGTTGTTATCGAGAAGCTAACTGGTAAAAAAACATATGGAGCTATTAACTGGAGGGGATCGACTCCAGAGAAAGTTCTTCGATTATCGAAGCAGGAGATTAAACAAATCAGGTTAAGTAACTTGAAAATAGACTGTGAAACAATCAGTTATTATCAAAAAAATAAGCATTATTCAATAACGATTGATGAGGCTCATATTTTGAGCAGTATTGAGAATAGTTATAGCAAGCAAATTATAGATAAGTTGATCAAAGAAACATCACTAAATATGGACATCATATTTCAATATGTTATTAAGCAACTCAGAAAAGAAGAGGTTTCTAGGCATTATTCAGATGGTCAATCTTTGCTTATAGCGTGGAGGGACTATCTGGACGAATGTAAGGAACTTGGCATGGACACTAAGATAGAACATATTCTTGCTCCCAATAATATATATAGAGCTCATCAGAAGACGACTGAGAAAGTGAGAATGAAGAGAGATAAAGCCATGAATATCAAAATTGCTAATAGATTAGACGAGCTCAATGAATATTATTTTGAAAGCGATGGATTTATCTTGCGTCCAGCAGAGTCCGCTACGGAATTATTTAAGGAAGGAGAGGCGTTGAAGCATTGTGTTGGTGGTTATACAAGGAGATATGCATCAGGGGAGACAGATATTTTCGTTATTAGAAAAGCATCTTCGCCAGACGTTCCTTTCTACACTATGGAAATTAAGAATGGGGAAATCATTCAGACGAGAGGTCTTAGAAATTGCAAAATGACCCGTGAAGTTCAAAGATTTGTTGATGATTTCAAAAATATTAAATTGTCTCGAAAGAAAAATAGAGTGAAAGTAGGGATTGCGGTATGAATCAATTATCAACGAGAACAGCGGATATCATTGCCGCTGAGATAAATAGCATTAAGGATCAGACGAAGCAAATTATGATCTATAGCTCGATTGAAATAGGCCGTAGGCTAGTTGAGGCCAAGTCAATGTTGAAACATGGTGAGTGGGGAGCTTGGCTTAAAGAGTCGGTGGATTATAGCCAGTCTACTGCCAATAACTTGATGAAGGTCTTCCAAGAATATGGTTCAGAGCAGTTATCGTTATTTGGAGATAATTCGAAATCCCAAGCGTTTGGGAATTTATCGTATTCTCAAGCTATTGCCTTACTTGGCGTCCCCATGGAAGAAAGAGAGGCGTTTGTTCAGGAAAACAACGTTGAAAGCATGTCTACTCGGGAATTACAAAAGGCCGTTAAAGAAAAGCAGGAGCTAGAGAAAAAACTGCAGGCTTCAGAAGAACAGGCCGAGCGTGAACGATTGGAACGTGAGCGAATCCAAAAGAGTTTAGAAGAAATGGAGCTTCAAAACAAAATGAATTATGAGCTTGCTGAGCGGTATAAGGCTGATATTGATGCGGCGGCCGCAGCGGGTGACGACGATAGGGCAACTGAACTGCAGGCCGAGTTGGATAAGCATCGACTGAATCTGAATGAAGCTGAGAAAAGGGTTAAACAGCTAGAAAATGAACTCAAGGCTAAGCCAATTGAGATTCCGGCTACGGAAATCATTGAAAAAATTCCGGAGGAAGTCGAGAAGGAGCTTACTATGCTTCGTGAGCAGGTGAAGCGGAATGATAATAAAGCTACTGCAAAATTCGCAGCATACTTTGAGGCGGTAGTAAGAGATTATGACAATCTCCTAAGTACACTCTATGAGATTCAATCCTCGGTACCTGATGAGCATATCAAATATCGAACAGCCGTTGCGGGTCTCCTAGAACGAATGGCTGAGAAAATCAAATGAATGCCCGAGCATTGCAACTTATTGAAGGGGCGCTTGCCCCTTTGATAAGAAAGGGTTGTCGGATTGAACGTATAAAGATGTTTGTTTCCGAGGATGCTCCATTAGCAGCAAATCAATCTGTACGAACGAGATTCGGAGAATTAAAGATAAGTATAAATGAGTACGCCAGTCGAGGAACCGCTTATCTGCTTGAGGAAAAATACAAAGGATTTGCTTGGGTAGTTAAAAAGGGTAATTAGTCTGGGAAACTAGAGAGGGAGGAAGAAACAAATGTTTAGAGTTAGACGAACATTTAATCATGAACTTATTTATTCGGTGTTTGCTGTTCAACAGTTGGAAAATGGTTTAACACTATTTTTGATTTGGAATGACATGTATAAAAAATGGTCTTGGTTCCCTGCAACTGAATTTGAGCCTATTGAGGAGTGATGCTTAATGGCCAGAATGAGTACCCAGGAAGAAGTTAAGCAAAGTATCCTAGATCTAAGGAAAATCTATTCAGAGCTATCGGATGAACGATTCGCAGCACGATATAGTAAAAAGTACAGAGTACCTGTATCCGCTGTAATGGGAGTGTTAGAGCAGTCAGGCGGTGTTAGCCATGGAGCAGATCGAACTGTTTGAAAGCGTCACTGATGATGAACGTTCAGCGGTTAAGTTAATATTAAAGCATTACCCAAAAATGAAGGCAGTCGTCAATGCTTTGACTATGAAGAATGAATTGACTTATAAACAAATGGAGAAACTTAACAAGTTCAAACCGATCGTATCGGAAATCGAGACAGCGTTCACCTTAATTATAGATCCAGAAGTGAAGACGATCTTTGAGCATCGTTATATGAAGGGACAGAAGTACCTGAGTACAATTGATCTCTTCTGGGACAAGCAACGATCTGAAAGGACTATTGATCGAAGAATTGCTACTGGTGTTAATACGATAGCTGAGCACTTGAAGCTATGTGGAATCATCTGAAAAGTTGGCGGTAATATGGCGGCGGATTGGCGTAAATATGGCAGTGTTTGAATTGTACAGTAGGCACATAGAGAGGAACTGCTCTCCGGTGTGCCTACTGCCCGTTATCGCGGTAGGACTCGATCACGCTAAACAGTTGCTTTCATGGACTGCAGCATTTAATTGCGGTAGTGTGATGCGGGGTCGCGGGTAAGATCACCGCAATTATAATATGGCCTTTAGGTATAGATAGGTTCGAATCCTATCAAGGCCCAATCAAAATGGTTTCATAACCTTTTTATTCTATATAGCCGCTCCTTCTGGAGCGGTATTTTGTTTTTAGTGAGGTGGTGATATGAATACAGTTCAGCCGATACGTGATTCGGAAGTCTTGCAGGATATTAAGGATTACCTCAAGGACAGCAATGCTCGCAACTATATCATGTTTCTAATAGGTATTAACACTGGCCTGAGAATCAGTGATATCCTTCGGCTGCGTATACGTGATGTAACGGGATCTCATATTTCAATCCGAGAGAAGAAGACCGGGAAACAGAAACGCATTCTAATCAATTCGGAACTGAAGAGAGAGTTGCAACCTTATATTGAAGGCAAGCCGCTGAATGAATATCTAATCAAAAGTAGGGAAGGTATTAATAGACCTATTACTAGAGAGATGGCTTACAAGATTATTCGTAGCATAGGAGACGAGTTCGGCCTGTCCGAGCTAGGCTGTCATACTCTACGCAAAACCTTCGGATACATCTTTTACAACGATACCACGGATAAGGATATTGGAATGCTTATGGACTTCTTCAATCACGCTTCACCGAAGATCACACTTCGGTATATTGGGATGGAACAGGACACAATGGATATGGCTCTAAAACGTCATCGCGCGTAGTCAGTTACTCATATTAAGGATAGGTGAAACTCGTTTCTAGCGCCCAGCAAGCGGCCTTATAGATCAAGGCTTATTGCCATGTGTGCGAGTTTAACACAATGTAAGATATGTGTAATTCATTTGCACAAATATTACCAATGAAAAGAGGTGAAAATCGTGGCTCAAGCACCGTTAAAACCATGTTCTCGGTCAGGGTGCAGCGGCCTAACCAGGAAGCGTTATTGCCCTGCTCATGAAGAGGATATTCGTAAGTATGACAGGATGAGAGGTTCTGCAGCTGCAAGAGGATACGATGGAAAATGGCGCAAGGAAAGAGCTAAGTTTTTGAAGGAGAATCCGTTATGTAAGCATTGTTATGATGAGGGCGAACTCCTGGAGGCTACTGTGGTTGACCACATTGTGCCGCATAAAGGAGACAAGAAACTCTTTTGGAATAAGAAGAACTGGCAGCCCTTATGCAAGAGGCATCATGACAGTAAGACTGTCAGAGAGGATGGAGGTTTCGGAAGGAGTCTCGAGTCCAAATGAGCCCCTGCCACGACCATTCGAGGGGGTAGGGGGGTGTAAATCTTTGGAAAAGGTTAGGGCCTAGACCGGGTGGGCCTCGGATGTGAAAAAAAGTCCCCGGTGAAAGTTTCATAGGGAAGGAGGAGGCGGGTATGGCCGAAGTCATTAAATTTGACCATATGCGCGTGGGGAAGAAGGGGGGCGGGAAGCACTGGACTGAAAAGGAAGTTAAGGATCGGGAAGCAGCTGCTCAAAAATTTGAACGCAAGGAAAAGAAGAAATTGAAGGTTCCGGCGTGGTTGAATGATTCCGCTCGGAAGGTTTGGAGGAAGACGGTCAAGGACATGGAAGAGTTTGACGTACTCGATAAAGTGGATGAGGACGTTTTAGGAACTTATTGTGATGCCGTGGCCAAATATCAGGAAGCGAATGATCTTATTGATAAACATGGGTATACAGAAGTCAACATGCAGGGGAATCGTGTAGTAAGTGCACATGTTAAACTCGCGCAAAGTTACGCGCGGATTATTTTATCATACTCTAATAAGCTCGGGCTTAATGCGGAGGCTCGGGCACGATTAGCCAAAAAGATGGCTGGTGGAGAGGAAGATCCGAATGCCGGACTCTTCGAATAAAATCGATTGGGGAGACGTGCATCCTACTAATCGTTATGCCGCTGAAATCGTTATGGGCTTACGGCCTAGCTGCGAAATGGAACGCCTTGCTTGCCAAAGACACCTTGATGATTTACAGCGCCAGGCGACAGAAGATTTTCCTTATGTATTTGATGAGTCGAGGGCAGATCGTATCTTTGAGTGGTTTGAACGGTGTTGCCGTCACGTGCGGGGGCCGTTCTCAGGCCAGTTGATTGAACTGCTTCCGTTTCAAAAGTTTGATCTCGGTGCCGTTTTCGGCTGGGTTCATATGGAGACGGGAAAACGAAGGTTTATCCGTGCTTTCCACATGCGTGCTCGTGGAAATGTAAAAAGTACAGAAATGTCCGGTATAGCCCTCTATGGAATGCTGGGAGATTGCATTTATCCGCCAGGCAATCCAGACCTTAAACGGTACGAAGATAGCCCAGAGGTAGAATGTGCAGCAGTTGACCGCACCCAGGCCAAACGGGTATGGTCGGATGCCAAAAAGATGGGCGAGAACAGCCCGGATATATCCAAGCGACTTGTAATTAAAAAAACGTACATTGAGCACAGAACGCGCGGCGGGTTCCTTCGACCATTGTCTAAAGACACGAAAAACAAAGATTCCGGCGCGCCTTGTATAGTCATCATAGATGAATATCATGCTCATCCGACCTCTGAGATTGTAGACGTAAGTTTCTCTGGGTTTGGTAAACGGCTTCAATCCCTAATGCAAATTATTAGCACAGCGGGAAAGGATGCGGAGAACAACCCTTGTAAGCGGGAGTATGACGACCTATGTAAAATGATGCGGGGCGAAATCAAAATGCAGGAGACATCTTTTGTCATGATCAGGGAAATTGACAAAGATGATGATCCTCACGATGAATCGATCTGGATCAAAGCGAACCCCGTACTCCAAGAAGATAACGAGTACTCCAGAACGCTGCTAGCACAAATTCGGGCGGAGCATGATGATGCTTTTGATAAAAATAACCCTTCAAAAATCAGAGAGTTTCTAACCAAGCGGGTGAACCGTTGGCAGAGTGATTCTGAAAATAAATACATGTCTGGGATCATGGACAAGTGGAAGGAATTGGCAATTCCGCGAAATGACTTCCTAGAATTGGTGAAGGGCCAAAAGAATTGGACGGGGCTTGACTTAAGTAAGACGACTGACCTCACTGCTGACGGCTTTGTTTTCCGCTTGGATGATGGGAGGTTTGCCGTTACTGCCCACGGTTTTATACCAGCAGAATCAGCAATGAGGCATGAGCATACAGACCGCGTGCCCTACAAACAATGGGCTAAGGAAGGATGGTGTACGTTAACCGAGGGGGCTGTCACGGATTACAGGTATATCCGCTCGCATTTGCATGAGATGGAGGATTTTGAGAAATGGATCCTGCAGGAGATTTGCTACGATGGATGGAACGCCACCCATTTCGCGCAAGAGTTGGAGAATGAGGGTCGTATCATGATTGAGATTCCTCAATACATGAAAAACCTATCAGCCCCAACAAAGTTCTTTAGAGAGCTTGTATTACAGGGCCAGCTTGTTCACGATGGAAGTCCATTACTTGACTGGTGTCTATCTAATGCGGTAGAAATTACGGACAGCAGCGGAAATATTAAGCTATCGAAAAAGCACAAGGACGATAGCCAGAGGATTGACCTTATCGCGGCGCTCATTAACGCGATGGCTAGGGCCATGCTCAACGAGGACAAAAGTTCTGTGTACGAAACAAGGGATGTACGGGCAATTTGATATAGGGAGGTGAACATGCTGAAAATACCATTCTTTACCCGCAGGGCAGAACGTAGAAATTCAGAGGATAGCAGTAATCTGAGCAACCCCAAGCGATGGTTGTACAACACACTGGGAATCCCATTTGGGCGCGGAATACGAGTAACGCCATCCTCTGCCATGAGATCAACGGCGGTATTAGCATCTGTCAGGATATTAAGCGAAACGATAGCTTCACTGCCCTTGCCCGTATATAGGAAGGAACAAGATGGAGGAAGAACAAGTATCGATCACCCCATTTCCGACTTACTGCAGGGGAATCCAAATCCTAAAATGACTGCTTTTACATTTAGGGAAACCATGATGGCTCATATCTTACTTTGGGGAAATTGTTATGCTGAGATTGAATATAACGACCAAGGTATAATTACAGCTCTGTGGCCTATCCCTCCGCATCGAGTTGAAATGTGGGACACTGCAGCAGGTGACACGTTTTACAGGGTATCAACGAAGGATGGAATCCAAAAGAATATTCCAGACTACGCTATGTTTCATATTCCTGGCCTGGGATTTGATGGACGAAAGGGAATGTCGGTTATTGAGTGGGCGCGGCAAGCAGTAGAGCTTGGGCTGGCCACTGAGCAATTCGGAGCCGAGTTCTTTGCCAATGGAACGAATGTGGGCGCAGTAGCAACACACCCAAGCACGATGTCTGATGGTGCTTTCCAGAGGCTGCAAAAGTCGTTGCAAGAAAAGTATGAAGGATTAGGAAAGGCTCATAGGCTCTTGTTACTTGAAGAGGGAATGACGTTTTCGAAAAACACGATACCACCAAATGACGCGCAGTTTTTAGAGACTCGGAAATTCCAGATCTCTGAGATTGCGCGTATTTTTCGCATTCCACCTCACATGCTTGCAGACCTGGAACGAGCCACATTTTCAAATATCGAACAGCAGAGCACTGACTTTTTAATTCACTCGGTGAGGCCGTGGTTAGTACGTTGGGAGCAAACCATAAGATGGAAGCTCTTTATGGAGGAAGAAAGAAAGAGGTATTACGCGGAATTTAAATTCGAAGGACTTTTACGGGGGGATTCCGCAGCCAGGGCTTCATTTTATAAGGAAATGATGGCCATGGGTGCCTATTCTATCAATATGGTTTTGGAAAAAGAGAATGAAAACCAAATCCCGGGCGGAGATCAGCGTTTTATCCCACTAAACATGATACCGCTAAGTCTGGCAGAAGAGTATTTCAAGATGGTTATAGCTAATAAAACATCATTGAAGGGAGGTGATAACCAAAATGAAGGAAACCAAGGAACAAAGGGAAATGATGTTGCCGGGAAATAAGGTGGAGATCCGTAAAGCAGAGGGGGAGCCCACGAAAATTGTGGGGTATGCTGTGAGATGGGATCAGTTATCACATCCAATATTCGGTTTGTTTCAGGAACAATTTAAGCGAGGGGCGTTTGCAGCTAGCCTCGTGAACCCGGATGTTTATGCTGCCTGGCAGCATGATTCTAGAGAGGTTCTAGGCCGAACGCCCAATACGCTACAGTTGTTCGAGGATGATATTGGCCTAAGATATGAAATTACACCGCCAAGCTGGGCGGAGAAGCATTTAGAGACGATTGAGCGCGGAGACGTGCGAGGGTCGTCTTTTATTTTTCGGGCGATTAAAGAGGAATGGGATGAATCCAATCCAGACATGGCAATAAGGACTGTGATTGAAGCGGATATATTCGAGGTCAGTCCGGTCACAACTCCGGCCTATCCACAATCTAGCGTGGGGATACGCTCGGCCCAAGATGTGTTTAATGAACGCAGGGCACTACCGAATATGGATAACCGGGGTGATTCTCATGCCGAGGAACGGCTTGACTTAATCATGATCGAGCATGATATGAGGCTGCGGAAGTTAAGTATTTAACAAATAAGGGAGCTGAAGCAATTTGAAAAACTTAATCGAGCTTAGGAAAAAGTTGGCGGCAAAGCAAGATGAAATGAGAGCATTAATCGTAACGGCCCAGGAAGAGAAGCGCGGCTTCACGGATGAAGAGGAAACAAAGTATACGGAATTGGAAGAGCGAGCTGAGGAACTGAAAAAGGAAATCAAGCTGGAAGAGCGAGCTCAACAGCTTGCTATGGGTGGTGCCGCTACAAAACGGACAATCGACGATCCATTACATGAGTCTGAATTCAGAGACTTGGGGGATATCATTACAACATACAGAACTAAACCGAATGACCCACGGCTAGAAGAGTACCGAGAGATGGCAATGAAGACATCTGCTTCCGGTGGTATTTTTGTTCCTCCTCAATTTTCTGCGCAACTCTTCGAAGTGTCTCCTGACGAAGCTATTGTTCGTCCGAGGGCTATTGTAATTCCTGCTGATGAAACGGCGCCGGATGCAGATATCACGTTTCCAGCTCTTGATCAAGGATCAGGCTCTAATATGTACGGCGGGGTAGAGGTAAACTGGATTGGTGAAGGAGATGAAAAACCGGAGACGGATGCAAAATTTAAAGACCTCAAACTTACACCGCATGAGGTAGCCGGTCATATTGTAGTGACGGACAAGCTCCTTCGTAACTCCAAAGCAGTAAATGCTATCGTGACCAAGCTTTTCCGAGGGGCAATCTCAGCTGCTGAGGATGATGCGTTCCTTTACGGTGATGGAATTGCCAGACCAACGGGGGCTATAAGCTCTGGTGCAACAATTGCAGTTAATCGAGGCACTGCCAATGCGATTAAATACCAGGACATCGTTAGCATGCTTGCTAAAGCGAAACTAGGAGGTAGTTTGGTTTGGTCTGCATCACAGTCTATTTTACCTCAGTTGTTAACGATGCGGGACGAGGCGGGGAATCTCATATTCCAACCCAATGCTAATAACGCTATGAGTGGAATCCTGATGGGCTATCCAATTCGCTTCTCTGAAAATTCTCCAATCCTCGGATCCGAGGGGGATTTAGTGCTTTCAGATTTTGGATACTATCTAATCAAGGATGGCGCCGGAATTTATATTCAAGCCTCGGAGCATCCGTTGTTTAAACAGAACAAAACAATCATTAAAGCGTTTTGGAATGTGGACGGAAAACCATGGTTATCTCAGCCATTAACTTTGAAAAATGGATATGAAATTTCACCTTTTGTAAAACTAGATATTCCTAAACCATAACAATGGGATCCGAAGAGATCCCTCTTTTTAAATTCCCAAACGTTTGGGATTATTCCAAGCTAGAAAGGATGGTCAGCATGGCTGATAAAAATTACATCGTTATCAATGATTTCATATGCAAAGAAAGCGGCGATGTAGTAAGTAAAGGGTCAGTTTACAAAGCGGATAAGGAGCGCGAGATAGAACTTCGTGCTGCTGGGGTTATTGGCAAGGAAGCGACCAAGGAGGATATGGCTGCGTCTAAGGAAGCAAGTCAAGCAGACCCTGAGAAAGAATCGGGCGGTGATCCAAATGTTAGCAACCCTCCAGACAGCAAAAACGTGGTACAAAATACCGAAGGATGATACTTCCAATGACGCGGACATTACCATTTCTCTGTTAGTAGCTTCCGAGGCGATTGAGGAGCGTTGCAAGCGGAAGTTTAAACGTCAAACATGGAGGGAAACACTGGACGGCAGCGGGACGAGTTTTCTGCGGCTTAGTCAATATCCTGTAGAATCAGTGGATGTACTGACCGTAGACAACACCATAATCGATGACTTTTCGATTGAGTCTGAAAATGGGATTCTGTTCAAGCGCTCTGGCTGGCCTTGTGGCGATCGTATAATAAAAGCCGAATATTTGGCGGGGTACATCCTTCCAAGCGACGAGGCAGGCGCTGAGGAAGCCACGCTGCCAAAAACACTGGAACTCGCCTGTGTTATTTTGGCAAAGTCCTTCAGAGAGAAGAAGGTGGGGGTCGATTCAGAGAGAATCGGCCCTTATTCTGTGACCTATTCGAAAGAAGACGGGGGCAGCGTTACTTTGCCGCGTGAGGTTGAGGCTCTGATCGCTCCGCATGTAAGGAGGTAAGACATGCTCAGTTTTGATGATAAGGTACAAATAACCCGGCAGGATGGCTCTCGAGATCCCTGGTCAACACCGGAAGAAGGAAAGTCCAATGCATACGACTGCCGGATTGAGTATGGCAGCAGGCTTATACGCAATCAGTTCGGACAGGAAGTCATCAGTAATGAACATATCTATTTTCCTGGTTATGTGAATGTGGGCTATGCTGACGAACTATCTTGGATTGACTTGTCTGTAAAAGAAAGAACATCCAAACCGGCCTCCATCGAAGTGATCAAGGATTTGGACAATATCCCACGCATGACGGTGGTGGATCTATAATGCTGGAATTTAATCCATCGCAGCTCATGAAGATATTAGACCTCACAAGCGATAGAGTGGTTGCTGCAGCTCAGCGCGGAGTTGAGAAGGCGCTAGAAGAACTAGCGCAGGACTCTGAAAAACTGGCCCCAAAAGACAAGGGAAACCTTGTCCGATCCAAGCAAGTTAAGGTGGAAGTGAAGAACGGGTTACGAGTTACGGGGCAGATATCCTATTCCGCGATTCGTAAAAGTAAGTCAGGTTGGGAGTTTGATTATGCTATCTATTTGCATGAGTTATCTGACTTCGATCCAACCACGCCTGGAACTGGTCCTAAGTTCCTTGAACGTCCGCTTAAGGCACGCTATCGCCGCTATCAGAAGATCATTGCCGATGAGATCAAGGGGGAGTTTGGACGTGTTTAAGCCGAAGCAATTTGCAGATTTTCTTTTGCAGTCTATTCCATACAAATACTATGCCAATGATTTCCCTCCAGACTCTCCAGACGAGGCGGCATGGGTCAGATTAACGGGAGGGTATGCTCCAAGTGAATGGAGCCCACGGAAGCTCCCCAGCGTTCAAATCGTTGTAAGAGGCCATCAGAGCAAAGCGGTCCAGACAGAGGAGATTGCAGATCAAATCTATAAATTCCTCCATCAGAAAAGGGAATTTCATGTAGCATCACATTTGGTTCGTTTTTGTAAAGCTGATCAGTCTTCCCCGATCTATGCGGGGCGGGACGATAATGGTCGGGTTATATATTCTCTTAATTTTACATTGGTGGTGATGGAATGAAGGTAAAGATTATCAAGGATAACTTGATTCTTAATGTCGGAACTGCTGAAAAGCCGGATCATAAAAAGAAAGGTGACGCTTTGGATGTCACCGATAATGTCGGCAAACAGTTGATTGATCAAGGATATGTTCAAGCTGTAGATGCGAAGGAGGACAAGAAGAATGTCAATTAATACAGAAAATATCAAGCTGGGTCCGTGTAAGGTAGAATTTGGGGAAGGTCAGGATAAGATCGTGTTAGAAAGCACGCAAGGCGGCGTGGTGTTGACCTATGAAGAAACGTCAAGGATAGTGAATATCGACCAATACGGCACTACGCCAGCCAAGGAGATCATCACAGGTAGAACAGCAACTATCGCAGTTCCATTTGCCGAAAAGGATTTGGATATTCTCACAGAACTACTACCTGGTTCGTCTCTTGTTATTAATGCAACAGATCCAACCAAAAAACGTGTTGATGTTAGTGCCGTTAAGGTCATAGATCTTCTGAAAATTGCAAAGAAGGTCGTATTAATTCCTCTTGCCGAAGATACTACGCCTAATGATCATGTAACTCTATATAAAGCAGCTCCAAGAACTACTTTGAACTATACCTACAGCTATGATAACGAGCTCATCACGAATACTACATTCAATGGTTATCCAGGCGCCGATGGTAACCTGATCGCTTTCGGTGATCCAGACGCGTAAATTCCCA
Organism: Paenibacillus lutimineralis; assembly: GCF_003991425.1. Classification (NCBI taxonomy): domain Bacteria; kingdom Bacillati; phylum Bacillota; class Bacilli; order Caryophanales; family Paenibacillaceae; genus Paenibacillus; species Paenibacillus lutimineralis. Next base: position 5,667,249 of record NZ_CP034346.1, on the reverse strand, counting down.
AGCGCTTGGGAAAATATCAAATGCTTAAAGGGTGAGGCTGCGGCTTCGCCCTTTAGTTATTGAAGGGAAGGTTTTATCATGTTTGGAATTGGTCGCAAAGAAAACGATGATGCAGTTTTTTTTGGAGATGCTATCGTTCCTATTCCTAAGCTAACTATTGAGAAATGGGAGCTTTTATTTGAAAATCTTGAAACTATGCCTCAAATTATTTTGAATATACTTTCAGCGCGAGGCGATGATAACTTTACTGCGAAGTTGGTGGTTGGTGTCGGTATTGCACTTGGTGAGGCGGTTCGTCTTGTCTCCGTAATTACAGGACTGGAGGAAGAATTTATTCGCGAGAATGCTGATCATAACAGTTTATATGATTTTTTCGCGAAGACCATCAAGAAGAACGATCTGAATAGCGCTCTAAAAAAGTTCCGGGCCGCCCTCAGCCAAATAACCTCAAAAGCGGCGGCGGGCAGAAATCAACCATACAGCAATGGTTAAACGAGGCTTCTTTGGTGCTGGGTGTGCCGACGATTACATTTCGGCGAGAGTATTACATGGTGGATCTACCAGAACTACTGCATAAAAAGACACAGCAAATCGCAGAAGAGCGGCTTGCTAATCTTAATATCGCATTGGCCCCTAATATGAAAGAAGAGTCGTTTAAATCTTTGGTGGACAATTTGTCATGGTCATTGAAAGCCGATGATCATCAGAATGAATCTTTGGATAGAGCAGCATTAGGAGCCTTGCGACAGCGGATAGAAGGGAGGTAGACATGGCAGGAGAAATGAATGTCGGCGGGATAAAGGCGACCTTACAATTGGACTCAGACGGATTTAAGAAGGGCATGGAGGAAGCCAAGCAGGACATGCGTAAGGTGACCGATGAGTCTAAGAAGTTCAACCAGGACTTTAGGGGCGTATCAAAATCATTGCGCGACGTTGGGCTTGATGCTAAAGAGATTCGTAAAGTGAAATCCGAGCTTCTTGCCGCTAATCCGCAGGTGCTAGAAAAGCAACTCGCAAGTTTGGAATCTAAAATGTACGCTCTTGGAGCGAGTAGCGATCAAGTGAAGCGGATTAAAGAACAGTTTGCTAGTGCAGCGGCCCCAGTCGATAAGCTGGAGAAGAACATAGAGAATGCAGCCAAAGCTGGACAGGATGCAGCGTCATCTCTTTCTCGTTTAAACACTACTTTGTCTGAAACTGGTATGTCCAGCAAGGAAATCTCTAAGATCAATGATGCTTTGCGGAAAGCAAACCCCGAGATTCTACAGAAGCAATTAAGAGAAGTTCGCGAAGAAATGAAAAGGCTTGGAGCCTCTGATATTGAGATTCGCAAGGTAACGAATGAGATCGAGCAGAGTGCAACAAAAGTGAATAGATTTCAAAGCGAAATCAAGTCACTTGCAGTTGCCTATGGATCGTATGCTGCGGCTGTCATCGCAGCCCTTACAAAAGCGATTTCATTATCTGGTGACTTCGAGCAAGCCATGGCAAAGGTCAAAGCCATATCCGGGGCTACAGGCGAAGAATTTGCTAAGCTTCGACAGCAATCCATAGATCTAGGGGCAGCAACTATATTTACTTCTGCCCAGGCTGCAGATGCACAGAGCTTCTTAGCTATGGCAGGGTTTAAGACCAAACAAATACTTGAAGCTTTGCCTGGTGTTTTATCTTTAGCGGCTGCTGGACAGATGGAAATTGCCCGTACAGCTGATATAGCTTCCAACATCTTAACGGGTTTCGGGATGTCTGCTGATCAGACCGGACGAATGGTTGACGTACTCGCTATGACCATGACGAATGCAAATACTAATATTGAGCAGTTAGGAGATGCGATGAAGTATGCGGCTCCTGTAGCCGCATCACTCGGTATTAGTATTGAAGATACAGCGGCAGCTATCGCTAAGATGTCCGATGCGGGTATTCAGGGTGAAATGGCGGGTACACAGTTAAGAAGAATTATGCTCCGCTTGGTACGCCCTGTAGGAGAAGCAAAAGACGTTATGGAAGCGTTAGGTATTAAGACAGCTGATGCAATGGGCAATGTCCTACCATTTACTCAGCTTATTGGTCAGTTTGAGCAGAAGTTCAAATCTCTGACTCAAGAGCAGCAGAACCAGGTGGCTGGATTGGTTGCTGGGCAAGAAGCTGTTGCCGGATTCCTAACACTTATCAGAAATGGCCAAGCCGGTCTAGAGTCGTTTTCAGCGTCCCTTTCGGACTCTGCTGGTGCCGCTGATCGGTTAGCATTTGAGCAGATGGATACGCTGAATGGAAGTATCGAAGAAATGAAGTCTGCTTTTGAAGCTGCGGGGATATCAGTCGGTGACATGTTTAATCCCACAGTTAGAGCTCTGATTGATTATATTACCAAGCTCGTTTTAGGATTCACTGAACTGAATCCAGAAGTTAAGGCGGCCATTGTTGCGTTCCCTGTTGCTACAGCCGGGCTTCTAGGTATAGCAGCAGCCATTGGCGCAGTAACTATTGCCCTTAATGCCCTTAACGTATCGTTTCCGATTTTAGGGCTGATCTCTTTAGCTATCGGGACCGTAGTGGCTGGAATTGCCGCTTTGATAGCCCATAACAATGCGGCAGCAGAATCCACACGTAAACATGATGAGGCGCAGAAGTCACTGAATGAAACTTTGAAGCAAGCTCCGTATAGTCGTACTGCTGAAGAACTTCAGAACCTCCAAGATAAAGAGAGCCAGTTAAATAAGGTTTTAGAAGAACGAGCCAAGTTAATGGCGCGACTTAATGAAATAGATGCTGCTGGCCAGCGCGGTGAGGGAACACCTCAAATGTTGTCCGAGGCCATGGACATCAATGATGAGCTTAAGAAAATGGATAAGCAGCTGCGGGAGATGGGCTATGACGGTATCGAAGAAGCAACGGAGAAGCAGAAAGAGCTAAAGAAGGCTATTAGCGACTCTGTACCCGCACTTCGTGAAATGCAGCGCGAGGAATTAGCGGAAGTCTCTGCAAAGATCCAGCACATCGATACGATGAATGACCTCAAGCGTCAATATGAAGAGCTAACATCAAAGGAAAACCTAAGTGCGGATCAGAAGCGTACCTTGGCTGATGTAGTCAAACGATTGGTACAAGAGTATCCTTCTCTTTCCGCTGCGCTGGATGATCAAAACCAATGGCATATTAGAAATATAGACTCGTTGGACGATTTGATTGATACCGAACGAAAATCTGTAAGCTCAACGGTTGAAGCAGCTAAGAAGAGGCTTAATGCATGGAAGATTGAAACTGAGGCGAAGATTAGACTGGCCAATCAGCAAATGGAGGCTTTAGCTAAGATATCCGGAGCCATGGATAAGAAACCTACGGGCATGTTCGTAGAGCAGTCGCCTATTGATGATTTTTTCAACCTCTCACATCCTGGCTTTAAGAGAACCTTTGATGAGAAGGCAAAAGCGAAGCAAGATGAGATAAATGATTATAAGCTGGAGCTCAACAAGATTAATCAGGATATACAGAGTATCACGGAGGGAGCCTTCAAGGATTTTGAAAATAGCGCCTATGGTGACGGAATTGATCTTACAAGTTCCAAAACGAAGAAAAAGAAAGCAAAGAAAGCAAAGAAGGAGAAATCCGCTGCTGAAATCGCTAAGGAAATGCGAGAGAAGGCTTATAACTCGGACATTGCCGGGGTTAGGTATATGGCGGAGATGTATGATTGGTCTGCGGATCAGCAGATTGCCGCCTATGAGAAAGTGCGAGTAAAGCATAGGCAGCATCTGAAGGAATCTATCGAGGACGAACGCGAGATGAATTTACTGCTCAAGCGACTTCATGAGGATAGCGCGAAATCCAAATATGATATCTCTGTTTCCTGGGTTACGGCTGAGGAAAAAAGGATGGAGAAGTCCTCTAAGTCAGAAATTGAAATCGCTGAAATGAAGGTAGCGGCTTGGACCCGTGTACGTGATCGATATTCAAAGGATTCGGAATTTTACAAAGATGCTGATGATAAGTTATTTCAAGCCCGCAAGGAGTTAATCTCAGCAACAGAACGTGCCATGAAGGACTTGTATTCCTCCACTTCTGATTATTTAAAACAAATGGAGCGGAGGTTAGAAGAGTCAGGGGCCAGCGAAACAGAGATTGCTCAGATGAAGTTAGAGTTATGGACCCGTATTCGAGATTCTTATACTAAGGACTCTGAATATTACAAGCAAGCTGATGATCAGGTATATCAAGCTAAGAAGGATCTGCTGCAGAAGCAGCAGAAGGATGCTGAAGCTGCTCGTAAGGTCGAAAAGCAACGAATCGACCAAGCCAAGAAAGATGAACTCGCAGCCATTGCAGAGCGCCGGAAGGCGTATACGGATGCGATCGATGAACGCATAGCAGATATTGATCGATTAATTAAGGCTGAAGATCGATTGAATGCCGAACAGGATTATGAATCATTACTCGCTGAGAAGAAGGCAAGACAAGCTCTCTTAGCCGATGCGGTCAGCCCCGAGGGACGGAAGGAATATGCTGACATTACCGCAGAGATTGAACGCATGGAGCTGGAACATTCCCGAGATATCCGGAAGCAAAACCTTGAGGATCAGAAGCAAGCGTTGCAGGATGAAAAGTCCGAGAAAGAGCGCGCCTTCGATAAGGAAAAGTCGGATGCAGAAGCACATTACGATGAAATGACGCAGACCCTTGAGAATTACCAGGATGATGTAAAGTTGATGGAGGCGGGGTTGCAGGATTATCGGGTGGATGCTAATCAGACGGCCAATACTCAAATCCTTGCTGATCTCGACAACTTTATTTCAGCCTATAATAGTAAGCTGTCATCGCTCACAGGCATGCCAAGCGCTTCGCAGCAAGCAAGCGATCTGCAGGAGTACAATGCGAACAAGGACGCCTGGGAAGCTGCTAAGAAGTCGGGCAACAAGGCCGAGATGGATAGGCTGTCTCAACGAAATGAAGATATCCGCAAGCAATACGGAATTGAAAAGGATACGGGCAAGCTACCTAGTTTTGATGTTGGCGGTCGTGTTCCCGGCCCCATGGGCGCGCCTCTACAAGCGATTGTTCATGGAGGCGAGGCGATCTTTAACCCAATGCAGCTCGATAACTTGTTCAGGCTGCTTGATGTTCCACGAGCATTGCCAGTGTACGATCGGTCCGATAAAGTTCAGCCGGTTATTTATAATAGTTTTGATATGTCGGTAGGCGCGGTTGAAGTAACCGATGGGGCCGATGCAGAACTTTTATACGGATCAAGAGAGCGAACCGCACGAAGATTGGCCACAACAGGAGGGACAAAGTAAATGGATCTCGATGTATCGGTGAATGGTCAATGGGCTTCTACGATTGGGGCAATATTGGTTGAAAGGAATATTCCTGGATTACCGGAAGTAAGTGAAAACATCATAGAAGTTGCTGGCCGAGATGGAGCTCTGGACTTCGGCAGCAGTTATTCGCCCCGGCCAATTGGTCTGGGCTTTTTTATTGCCGGTGATGATTATGACAAGACAGTTGGGCTGATCATGCGAATGTTCAATATCCGCCGTGGCCAGCTTGATATTGTCTTTAGTGATCGACCAGGCAAGCACTATTTAGCTCAGTATCGTGGAACGATGGGTTTTGATGAGTCTGCAGGGAATCGGATCGTCGAGATACCCTTGAAAATGTACGATCCATTCCCCAGGTTAGAAGAAAAGATTTCAGAGTTGACGATAACCAAATCACCACAAGTAATTACGGTAGATTCTATCGGTGATGAGCGAACCAGCGCTGTCATTGTGCTTACAAATATCGGATCTTCTTCACTGACAAAATTTACGATTAAGAACGAATATAAAGTCGAATAGGAGGATGAATCATGGCAGTCATTACGGAAGATACAGTTTTGTTATCTAAGTCGAACTATTGGAAAAAGGCTTGCTTAAATGCAGCTCTTAGAGGTCAAGTATTTACACCACCATCCAGAATCTATCTTGCTCTATATACTAGTAACCCTACAGATGCAGACACGGGGCAAGAGATCACAGGAGGAGGATACAGACGTGTTGAAGTATCATTCTCTGATCCACTTATGTCTTCTCGCAGAGCAGTTACGAGCAATAAAGTAGATGTTGCCTTCCCTGTCGCTACAGCGGATCAAGGGGTTGCTGCCTACCTGGGGATACGAGATTCTGAAAACGGAGGGAATTTGCTCTACCACGGTGCGCTTAAGAAGCCGAGAGAGATTCTTGAGAATGACTTACTTCGTTTTCTTATCGGTCAGCTTGTTGTAGATGAGGGGTGATCGATTTGGAGAAGATGTATAGAGCTATACCTAACTCGCCAAAAACAGAAATAGTATCGGCTATTGATGGAGTTGTTACAGAAATCGAGGTAGCAGATTCATCGGTCTTATTGAAGCCTGAAGGTATTGCTGTAATAGGCAATGGAGAAGCAGCTGAGACGATTACTTATGCTTCCGTAGAGGGGAATATATTAAAAGGTTGTGTTCGTGGGTTTCAAGGCACCGCGAAGGCGTGGAGCGCTGGAACGAGATTGGCTCGGAACTTTACGGCTTATGACCATGATACATTTATCAATAATATTGAGAAGAATAAAGCGGATATTACGGCATTAGATAATCGCCTTGATACCTCCGACACAGACGAGATCACATTACAACCAGGCTTACAGGTTATCAGCGCACAGCGTGACGCGCGTTTTAATCTTGCGTCTATTGAAGGTAAAACGGAGATCAACGGACAAAACAGGATCGGAATCATCGGCGTAGAGAATCCCTATGTAATACGGTATGGGGCTAATTTGTTGCCGCCGTTTTATGAATGGACACTACACGCTAACTCTAAAATAATAGAGCCTTATAAAATTAACGCAACGACCAGCGGAACAGGAAACGATTATAACTCTTATGTTTTGCCTGCCAGCGAAAATTTGTTTTACCTACTGTCGGTAAATAACGCAGGAAGTGCAAACAGAAATATTTTACAGCCGTTGGACGCATCACAAAACGTGCTTACCGTAGTCGAAGAGGGCGGAAATTCTATCGCGCAAGGAAGCGGACTGAATATGCGCTGGATCAAGACGCCTGCTGGAACAAAGTACATTAGAGTATATCTGTACGGAGTCAACAATGCCGTAGAGCAAATCTCATTCTCGGAACCAATGCTCACACTTGGCACCGAAGCCAAACCGTTTCGACCGCGCGAAGACTCTATGCTAGCGTTTCAAACAGAACTCCACGCTAACCCTACGGACGGCAGTGAGCCTGACGAACTGTTCGAGAGTGGCGGCGAATATCGGAAGCTAGCGAAGTGGAAAAAGGTTGTGCTGGATGGCTCGTTAGATTGGAGACCGAATAACGCGATACCTTTTACGGGGTATAAACGAGTCACTATTCCTTTTGATAATAGTGGCGGCTTATCGAATAGTCAGACTGTTACTAAATATGATGGGAAGAGACTAACAAACTGGACAGGAAGTACCGAGCAATTCACTGCCGGTGATCAGTTTGCTTTTAATACCAGCTTTACTCATAAAATTCAAATGACCATATCTAACACAGACAGCGGATGGGGAGACGCATACACACCGACAGCAGACGAGATTAAGGCGTATTTTATGGGCTGGAAGATGTATTTGTATGGCAACGTAACACAACCGTATAACGGTACTGGAACCAGAGCATGGGGCAAGCTAGGACTACCTCTTAACTCAGATGGAGGGTTAAAGGACGGAACAACAACTCTCCCAACGCAATCATACCCTGAATGGAATTATTATCAACTCCTATACCGCCTAGCTAAAGAAACCGTCGAACCAGTCGTATCCGAAGGCTGTCTGACGCTAAACGAAGGCGATAACGTGGTAGAAGTAGGTACGGGGATTGTATTGCGGGAACGGGCAAAACCTGAAAACCACGGCGGTCTAAGTTCATGGGCTGTTGTAAATCATATTGGCTCCCCAAGCTCCATTTTGACTTATAAACTAGACAAATTCCTGAATTTTTACAAAGATGATAAGCCGTTTTATGGTTGGAGAGTGCAACAAGCCCCGGGATATGCTTATGGCAATGCATACCTGGATAGACCGTGGCCGGAGTTTGATCAATCCGTGGCCTACAGCGTAACCTATCTCAAGCTTGATAAATCTCCTACCGTTCCAATATCTGGCGTAGTAGCCGCGAATGAAAAGGCGCAGCTATCCGACCTTACCGCAGGTGTAGCCGAAGCGTTACACGGTGTATCCGTCCTGACGATGAAGAAAGCGGAGAAGGATGCACCGGGGTGGATTATGCCTACGTTGCTTAACGGACATATTAATTTAGGTCGCGATGCCGTTGCATATTTAAAAGATAGTCAGGGTTTCGTGCACTTGAAAGGGGAGCTTGCGTCAATAACCTTGGGCACAGCAGCCTTTGTACTGCCTGAAGGCTATCGTCCTAAAACGGTTTTTTATTCTGGGATTAGAACGTATGGACCCAGCACAGGCGCTACAATGGGAACTTTGTCTATCGGTTCTGATGGAGTGGTTAAAATCACGTTCGGGCAGACGCTAGAAGCAAGTTTAGGTCAACTTGTGTTCCTGGCCGAACAATAAGGAGAGATCAACTTGAAAGCAGTACCTAAAGTAAATAGAGACGGACTCTACTTGGAGGATACGATAGTGGACGATACCTTTTATGGTGTCGTCCCTTTTTATGCCCCATTGCCGGAATCAGAACCGAGGTTACCGCCTGAAAGTAATATCAAGGCGGATGACGAGCAACCAGAGGAAGAGGCTGAACCGGAGATTGCCGGGTATACCGTTGGTGTGTCGGTACCTCCTGGGCTGTATCTGCCGCGCTTTGATTTGTTGGCGTGGGAGTTAATAGATGGTGATCTATCCGATCCGTCAGAATTTTGGGAAGAGGGCCTGACGGTGGAAGAGATCGAGGAACTAACTAAGCCGCAGCCGCAGGAGCCTGATCCGATGGATATCCTAGGCGAGGAAGTATCTGATTTGAAGCTTCAACTTTTTGGGCAACAGCAAGCAATCGTTAGTATGGATGAAAGTCTTGAACAAACGAAGCAGGGCGGTATAGAGCTTCAGCAGATAACTACAGCGGTCGGGTCCGAACTAATAAAGCAAGACTTAACATCATTAGATTTAAAACAGCAAAACAATGTAATAGGCGCTGAACTGATCAAAAAGGATATCTCTATTCTCGATTTGTACATGCAAAATCAGGTTCTTGGGAAAATGTTGGCGTCGCTTGAATTAAGACTTTTAGCAATGGGAACAGGGGGCGAATCGAATGTTTAATAGTGAATTTGAAAGACTATCGTACTGTTACGAAAAGAAATGGGTATCTGATGTACAACTTAAGTTATATGTACAGTTTGGTGTAATCACAGCAGCAGAGTTTAAGGTTATCACGGGTAAGGATTATAAGGCATGATTAGCTAAGGAAAATTTTCCTGACCCAAGGGGTGAATGAATATGTTTGGTGGAGGATTCAACAATCTTGCGTTTAACTCTCAAACCGAAAATGAAGTAAATATTGTCGATTTATCAGCCCACCTATCAGGTGAAGGGCGAGTTTCTCTGGCAGCTACTTCAATGGAGATGCATGCCTCTTCCCATTTATCAGGCGAAGGACGAGCTATGGGCGAATATATCAGGGAATACTCCTTGGAGCCTGAAAGAATGAGCGGCGAGGGGCGAGTGTCAGCATCCTTTATACGGGAGATTAGACCAAGCATACACATGTCAGGCGAGGGCAGAATGGTTGCCGATGCTAATAGATATCATGTTGACTTCATCGAGTTTACAGATATCTTCAAGCCAGGTGATGTAATCATCATTGATTCCGGCAAGTTTAAAATAACCCGTAATGGCGTCAATGTCTCACACCTGTACAACGGGGATTTCTTCAATCTGAATCTTGGTGAAAATAAATTGACCTGGACAGACCCAGCAACCGGCAGGGAGATTCTTTTCCGGATAACGTATCAGGACAGGGTGCTGTATTGAAAGGAGGCAGAATATGCAGCCTAATCCTACCATGGAGGCATTTGACAAGGATTTCAAACGGTTAGGCACTCTGATAGATGCATATCAAATCGAACGACGAAGACGGCTCAATAGCGATAATGAGCTGTCTTTTTTAGTGCCTATGACCAGTGATGATTATCTTGAAAAGCTTCAGCTCAAAGGTCACGTGATGGATGAGCGCGGTCAGTACTATGTGATTAACACTAGGCAAAGGCAGAGGACAAAGAAACAACTCACAGCGCTAATAACATGTACTCACGTTATGTACAAGATGAATGATTACAAAGTGCCGTATGATGATTACATCACAGAGGCTTATGGCGTTCACATTTCCACACTGCTAAATAAGATTAGTGGGTGGACAGGTGGGCGCTTCACGTTCCAGGTGCATGATACGTTTGACCTGTGGGATATAAAGGATTTCGGGAGGACAACGGCTCTAGCCGCGCTTACTCAAGTTCTTAACACCTACAAGGCAGAGGTTCGGCCAGATAACTTCATCATCCACATTTATAAGAAGACCGGGGCTGACGACCGATTCGAGTTTCGTACTAAGAAGAATATTATCCGGGACAGCTTCAAGGATGATACAACCAACTTGGTCACGCGGATGTACGCCTATATGAAAGATGGAGTAACGTTCCGAGGTCTTCCTATATCACATCTAACATCAGAGGAACTGAGCTTACTGCAGTCGATCCCTGGCGCGATCAAGGATGGCAAGATTGCAGTAAATTATCTTCTATCTCCATACGTAAACTATTGGGGCAGTCAGTCAGTTCCGTATTTCGATGGTGAGAATATTCAGCAAGATATCACGGACCCGATTGAACTGCTCAAATCAACCCGAGACGAGCTCAGAAAGAAGGAGATGCCAGAGCTGGATATTACGGTGGAGGCGGCTGATTTGCACAAGATCGACCGGGACGAGCATCCGCCTGACCTTGGCGACGCCGCAACAGTATTCGATCCGGAAATGGATATGCATCGTATCGCCGTCCGGATAGTCGAGCTCACAGAATACCCATATTCCATGGATCAACAAACTAAGGTGACGCTGGCCAACTTCGCATTGAAAGATGACATCGACCTTATAGCTGATCTTGAGCGTAGCCGTAAAGTGATGGATAACCTTCTTTCCGGTGGTCGTATACGGACGGAAGTTTTTGAAACATTCGCTCGGCAGGCTGTTATCGATGTGCATAATTCGAAAACAGAAGTTATTTATGATTCCAGAGGGATTATACTTCAAAGCCGTGTAGATCCATTGGGACAAGTTATTATGACTGCCGATGGCATCATATTTAGTCAAGATGGCGGAAAAACGGCCAATACAGCAATCAATCATAAAGGTATAGCGGCCCCGGCTATTGTCGGACAATTAGGTTCCTTTGTTTCCATGTTGATAGGTAGCGGAAATGACGTTACCCAAATCAACACCAAGGGGATTGCCGCTGGCCACGCAGACTTTAATCAGGCTCCGTTCCAGGTTGATATGAAGGGTAATGTGCTAGCCAACAAGCTGACTGCGAATTATGCGCAGATTAAAAGCTCGAATTTCAAGGATGGGGCCATTGTAGGATCGTCAATTAATGTTGGAAATGGTAAGTTCACTGTTAGCTCAGCAGGAGAAATGTATGTTGAAGGCGGCGTCTATGTTGGAGGAACAATTACCGGTGCATTGCTTCGTACGGCTGTGAGCGGGGCAAGAATAGAGATTAACTCATCAGGGTTAAGGGCGTTTGATTCGAGCGGATACGAGCGAATAGGCATAACACCGGCGAACACTGGTGGTGGAATGGGTTCTATCAACTTTAAAACAGCAGGTTCCCTTACGGGTTACCTCGCAAGCGGTTCAGGACTTGTACAGCTTGTTTCTAATGGAAGATTATTCATCGCATCGTTAGATAGTAATATTCAAATTCAAGGCAAGGCTTACTTTTATGATCATGTGCAGTTTGGCGGTGGGATCAGCGGCATCGCTATCTCGCACATAGAGGGTCTTCAGGCTCAATTAAACTCAATTATTTATAAACTTGATGGTCTGCCTGGATCTTCGCAAACCGCGACAAATATGTCTTTTGATCCGAATACAAGAAATCTTAAACTGTACAGTGTGACCGGAGGGACTCTTGCGACTGTAAACATACCTAAATGACAAGAAATAGATAGCGGTGTATACTGTGGTTAATTATGGTATAGGAGGATAATGTCATGAAAAAGATAGTATACTCAGCAATAGTAGGAGCGTTACTCCTCGGATCATTAACTGCAGTTGCATCCGCAGCAACAAACTCGCTAATTGGCAAAAAGGTACAAAATGTCATTGGTGTTACAGTTAACGGAAAGTCAGTAAAAGATGCCGTGATAATAGACGGTACAACATATGCTCCGGTCCGTAGCTTCTCGGAAGCTGCAGGATATTCGCTGACTATCGAGGGAGGAACGGTAAAAATGGCATCGTCAGATACTCAATCCGAGGACCCGATTGCTAAAGAATTGCAAACCAAATATAAAATCGATACGCTTCAACGCAATATATCAACTTGGAAAGTTATGATCGAAGGTCATAATGAGACCGTTAAACAATCCGAGTCCTTTATAGCAGAAACGAAGGCTTGGAACGAAAAGGCTGGTAAAGACGATCCGAAATTAGATACTTCTGGTGCAGAGGAAAAATTAAAGAAAGCTCAAGCGGATATTGCTGAACTCCAGGCAAAGATCGACGCAGCCAATGCTGAAATTGAACAGCTTCAAGCTGAACTGAAGTAAGAATCTAAATTTTTTTATAAGAAGGAACCTTCGGAAATATTGAGGGTTCTTTCTTTTTTTAAGGAGGATAATATGGCTCAACTAAAAAGGATCGAGGTATCACTCGATTTTGAACAGCCGATACAAGAAATAACAAGCATCATTTCACTCATTATTGGAGCCCACCCTGACCGCCAGCTTGAAATATTACAAGCGGTAGATCAGCACATAGGTGATGCAATGGCGCTGCTGGATAAATCAAAGCAGCACGTAGAAGATAAGACATTTGAAGAAAGCGCCAAGTAAGGCGCTTTTTATTTTGCCTTCGAACCTAGCGGGGGCTATTTTATTTGAAGGGATGATGAGTGTGGATACAATGGTAAAAGCAGCAGTACCAACATTAAGCCTGTTAGCGTCTTATTTATTTGGAGGCTGGTCGGCCTTGCTAAATATTCTGTTGGTGTTTGTGATATTAGATTACATTACAGGAGTTGCAGCTGCTGCCAAAGAAGGCAAGCTCAAAAGTAATATAGGTTTATGGGGCATAGCCCGTAAGATTATTATCTTCGCGATTGTAGCTGTTGCCCATTTGGTGGATCAGGCGCTGGGTGGTAATCATTTGTTTCGTGATGCAGCTATATTTTTTTACTTGGCCAATGAGTTATTGTCACTGATTGAGAACGCAGGTAGATTAGACGCACCTATTCCGCCAGCTATGCGGCAAGCCGTTGAGGTACTGCGTGGCAAGACAGGTGACAAAGGAGCGGATAAACAATGATCACGAAGGGGAATTTCCTTTTGCTTGAATTGCCAGAGTTCAGACCATGGATTCTCAAGCAGCATATTACTCGAGGTATCTCTCGTCTTCAGGTACACCATACTTGGCTGCCAAATTATTCGACACGTAAAGGACAAGATCACTTTAAATGCCTTGAGGGCATGAGAAATTCACATTTGGCTAATGGTTGGTCGGGAACCGGACAAAACATTACGATCTTCGAAGATGGAAAGGTTGCGATTAGCTTGGATAGGGACTTGAACAAAGTCCCTGCCGGTATTGCTGGAGCAAATACAGGTGCCATATGTGTGGAGATCATCGGCGATTTTGATAAAGGCAGAGACGATATGACTAGTTTGCAACGGGAAGCTGTCGGGCATGTATATGCTTGTTTGGCTTCGAAGTTGAAGATTCCTGTTGATACGGACCATATCGTTTATCATGCTTGGTATACGCCGTCAGGATCATTTCTAGGCGACTACGTTCCTAATATATCAAGCAAGACATGCCCAGGAACAAACTTCTGGGGAATGGGCAATACCGTAGCTTCAGCAAAGAAAGGTTTTTTACAAGATGTTCAATATGAATATGATAAGTTAAAAGAAAGTGGTGATGATGCAATGACAACCGTTGAGAAGTTGGAATTTGATAATCTAGTAAAGAAGGTAGCAAAGCTGGAAGAAGAAACAAAAAAAATACCTGCTCCTAAATGGTTTGTATCTGAATTCGGTAGTAGTGATTTAGGTGGTAAGATTAGCGATCCATCATTTACTTTAGAGGGTTGGCGAACACTAGCCGTAGGGTTACGTGTTGGTAAATAGTTAATTCCCAAACGTTTGGGAATTTGATATATTTTAATTAACATATCAACATTGTTTTGTTGATATGCAATCCGGTAGCACCGGTATAAAAAATCCCACTGGTCTTAATTGACAGTGGGATTTTTTTGATTTCACGGAAGTTTTTCTTACCGATTTACGGCAACTTCTCTCAAACCAAATATATACCTTAGATTGATGAGAACATATGTTTGTATTATACTTATAATATGTTCGTTCGATTCTAGATAAAGGAGAGCTATTAATTATGAGAACAGCCCAGGATCGGCTAATCAATAACGAAATAATGGAGTTCAGGCTAGAAATTTTAGTGGCAATTTATATGGCATGTAAAGCTGGTGAAATAAGAAAGGTGGTTGCTCCAAATGGAGTTAGTTACTGCATATCATTTCACGATAACTCTCTTGTAATTTCTTCAAAAACGAATAGCAACGATCTTGATACTAGCTTGCTTCCGTTTATCGAATCAAAGATCGGAGACACAACTATGTGTTTTTCGAAATCAACTACTTCTCATGAATTTAAACCTATATTTTTCATGGTTTGGGAAGACTTTGAAATAGATGAAGAGACGCTAGGCTGATAACTCAGCCCAGCGCTTCGCATAATTAAGCAGGTTTATATTTTTGTTTAGCTTCTTCAAATAACATTTTTGTCATGCTGAATTCAACCGTTTCGACACGTCGTCCAAGGAGCAATTCAACGCCGCGATGAAACGCCTCCCATTCAATCAACAAACTATCTTCTTGAAGTTGAAAATAACACATTCTCTTGGTGTCATCTGATAGCCACCAACGATTTTCACCGTATTTATCCATCACCATCAACATTTTGTTGATCATTTTTGCATTGCCAGTCATTGTTTTACAATATTGCTCGTTCGTCACGATAATTCCTCCTGAGTCAACGAGTCCATTTTTTTGATCAGAATCGTTGATTTTCAATCCCCAGACTTCTCTTTAAGCCTTCTTGCAGAACTTGGCTGAAGTTAAGGTGTTGTCGTTCTGCCTCATCGTTTAACCACTTTGGAACTGTGAGCGTCTTTTTTACAGCTTTAGATTCCATTGCTTCACGAACAGTAGGCATGTAAACCTGAACCTCACAGGCGGCTTCTGTGGATTCTGCTTGCAGCAGAATGGCATCCAGTGCAGATGGATCGGGAATAGGGTCGTTATCTTGTTCCATCACGTAAAGAAAACCTTCCAGAGCTTCTCGCGCTGCTGCATGCGCTTCTTCTGCAGTGTCTCCAGAAGTTAGACACCCAGGAAGATCGAGGAAGCGAACTGATATTCCTTCCTCAGATGTGTCAAGTAATGCCCAAAAGCGGTATACGTCTTTCTTACTCATTTATATTATTACCTCCTTGGGAGGGGAGGGCCGTGAGGCCCTACAACCCTGCTGATTTAAGGATACTTACTAGTGTCTTGGGAGGAAAGCTTTTCTTAGGATGCGGTACCGTAACTTTTCCGGTTTTAGTCGGATGTTTGAAGTAATGATGACTACCATGAACTCCAATTAAAAACCATCCGTCCTCTTCAAGAAGTTTTATGATTTTTCTTGAATTATATGCTTTCATTGCCGCCCTCCTTATATCTTTATTATACACGTATAATTAGTACGTGTCAACGTATAAATAATACGTATCATTAAGTTTGGCTTATACAATCTTTCTGCCGATTGATCAGAAGAACTGGAGGTTCTCCGGCATACCCATCATCGATATTTGTAAATCCTGAATAACGGTATACGGCAATAGCCCCTGGGATAGCAACGGGATACCAATCGGCTTTTTGAATCGACTGTCTTAATGTCAAGATCGGGCGCTCATACCAAGTTGAATTAGGTTGTTCAAAAAAAGCATCAATGAACTGTTGAAGCATCATTTTTTCTATGTTCATTTCATGATCCTCCGTGACCATATTTTGACCATATTTGTATCAGAACGCGCCTTGAATAATCGGAATTGAAAAAGTTTCTTCCTTTATATACCGCTAAAAACCGAACCAATCCGAATGCAAAATTTAAGAACGTAAGAAATACGGTCTCAAAGCCGCTCGTCGCGCGCCACAATTCTCGAAGCGTTAATATTTGCATTATATGCCCTTGGCCATTCGGTCAGGGGCTTTTTGCATTTTATTATGGTTTTGAACAAATTCATCTTTATTCCTATTCCTAAATATAAATAAAATGGTGGAAATTGGCGAGGTGTTCTGATATATTCGGCTTGTAAGAACAAATTGCTATAGAAAGGGAGTATTCTATGTCTAACTCTAGAACGCTAAAATGGGTTACTGGGGGTCTGGAAATTTTCCTCGGTATTCCGCTTATCGGCGGGCTGATCATTGTAGGAACTTCATACATACCGCTGTTCATCATGTTTGTACTACATATTATTACATTAGTCTTGTCTGCAAATAATAACGAATCGAAATATGGTTCGATTGTCGGAATCGTTACTTCGGTCGTTGCCTGGATTCCTATCCTGGGTATGATTATGCATTTGATTACAGGTATTCTTCTTATGATTAGCGCTGCTCAGAAGCCTACGAACCATCATATGGACTCCTCCTACAGATTTTAATTATGAATTGAAGCGCCCATTTGGGCGCTTTTTTCATTGACTTCTACCTGGAAATATTTATACTATATATTGATAATTCAAATCTGATTAGTAGGACTTATTCCAAGACATGGGGGCGGAGTATGAATTTACTGGAGAAAGAGGCACTGATTGAGGAGAAAGCTGTAGAATTTGAGTCGGCTACGCCGCAGGAGATTATCGCTTGGGCAGTTGAGACATTTCCCAACATAACCTTTGCCTGCAGCTTCGGCGCGGAGGATGTCGTGCTTGTAGACATGCTTCAGAAAATTAGTCCTAAGGCGGACGTCTTCTACCTGGATACCGACTTTCATTTCAAGGAGACTTATGAGACCCGGGATCGATTAGTGGAGAGATACGGTCTAAAGTTCGTGAGAGTGTCTCCGGAAATTACGCCAGAGGAGCAGGAGCAGCAATATGGTGCGGAACTGTGGAAGAAGGATCCGAATGCCTGTTGTGACATCCGTAAGGTAACTCCGTTAAGTATGATTCTATCCAAATATGAAGCTTGGATTACTGGAATCAGACGAGATCAAGCTCTAACAAGAGCAAACGCTAAGAAGATTGAATACGATGTGAAGTTTGGGCTCGTCAAGTTCAATCCAATTGCAGATTGGTCTAGTGAGGATGTATGGAATTACATTCGGGAGCATGATCTCGTATACAACCCATTACATGATCAGAATTACCCCAGTATCGGCTGCGAACAATGTACACGCCCGGTTATGCCGGGAGAAGACCCTCGTGCAGGCCGCTGGGCAGAATCAGAGAAGACAGAGTGCGGATTGCATAAATGATGCATAGGATGAGGCTAATGAGTAGGGAGGATACAGTATGACTGCAATTTCACCACATGGCGGTACGCTCGTCAATCGACTCGTTACAGGCGAGGAACGTGAACGCCTGCTAGAGGAAGCAAAGAAGCTGAAATCGGTACGTATCAATGCCTGGACGATCTCTGATCTCGATTTAATTGGAGTCGGTGCATTCTCTCCCTTAACAGGGTTCCTGAATGAGGACGACTATCATTCGGTTGTGAAGCATATGAGACTTGCAGATGGCACGGTATGGAGTATTCCGATTACCCTGTCGGTTAGCGAACAGGAAGCTGCGGAGCTATCCTTAGAAGAGCGGATTGCCTTAGTGGGCGAGCAGGATGGCATAGTATATGGCTTGCTTGAAGTCGGAAGGATTTATAAGGTAGATCAGCAGTATGAGGCCAGACAAGTATTTAAGACGACAGATTCAGAGCATCCAGGGGTTAAGAAGCTGTTGGAGCGTTCACCTATTTATATTGGCGGATCAGTGCAAGTGCTGCATCGTCCGAGACCTGACCGCTTTACTGAATTCTATTACGATCCAGAACAGACACGGCGTATATTCGCGGATAGGGGATGGAATACAGTGGTGGGCTTCCAGACGAGAAATCCGGTGCATCGGGCCCATGAATATATCCAGAAGAGTGCGATGGAGATTGTTGATGGTCTATTCCTTAATCCGCTAGTTGGCGAGACGAAGTCGGACGATGTGCCAGCGGATGTCAGAATGCAGAGTTACCTGGTGCTGTTAGACAATTATTATCCAGAGGGCCGTACATTTCTCGGCGTGTTTCCAGCGGCAATGCGCTATGCGGGTCCACGAGAAGCAATCTTTCATGCTATGGTCCGTAAAAATTATGGCTGCACCCATTTTATCGTTGGGCGCGACCATGCGGGTGTAGGGGATTACTATGGGACTTACGAAGCGCAGGAGATCTTCAGCAATTTTACGGCAGAGGAATTAGGGATTACGCCATTATTTTTTGAGCATAGCTTCTTCTGTACAAAATGTGGCAATATGGCTTCGAGTAAGACTTGTCCGCATCCTGCAGAGGATCATCTGACCTTGTCTGGAACCAAGGTGAGAGGGCTTCTTCGTGAAGGAATTTGTCCTCCGCCTGAATTTACCCGTCCTGAAGTTGCAAGAGTACTGATCGAAGGAATGAGTCATCAAGTTGTGATATAAATCGAATCGTATTTGTAATATTTGTCCACCTCGTCCCATATAGATGATTAGTGTCATTTATGGGGATGGAGGTGGCTTTTTTATGGACTCCAAGAATAAAGTAACTGTCTGGCTGAAGTTAAATCATATCAAGTGGGGACTGCTCGGAATTGGACTGCTTGGATTATTGATCTTATTTGCAAAATATGAAGTTCCGACCATAAAGACTGCGAGCTATTGGAGCCTACCGCTGGCGGGGACGACGATTGCTCTCGATGCCGGCCATGGGGGACCTGATGGCGGTGCAGTAAGCAAACAAGGGATTATTGAGAAAGATATCAATCTGGCAGTGACGTTGTATTTGCGGGATTATTTGCAGCAGGCGGGCGCGCTCGTATATATGACGAGGGAAGAAGACCGAGATCTGGCGAGTGCAGATACTAAGGGATACAAGAAGCGCAAGACGGAGGATTTGAAACGGCGGGTTCGTTATATTGAGGAGAAGCAAGCGAAGGTGTTCGTCAGCATTCACATGAACAGCGTTCCCTCTTCGCGGTGGAGCGGGGCGCAAACCTTCTTTTCAACCAATAACGGGGATAGCGTTACATTGGCCGAGCTCATTCAGGATGAGTTGCGTAAGGGCCTAAATAACACAGACAGAGTTGCCAAGCGCTCCGATAAGTCGGTGTATTTGCTGGAGGAATTAAAAATTCCTGCGGTATTGGTAGAGGTCGGTTTCTTATCAAACCCAGAGGAAGCCCGACTACTTGGGGATGAGAAATACCAACAGAAAGTGGCCGCTTCAATCTATCAAGGAATTATGAAATATATTTCTAAAAAAGAAAGTGGAAGCAAAGCAGACAACAGTAGGAAATGATATAATTAATATCATATTTATACCAACCATTCGATTACTAAATAGATCCGGGGTGTTGTCTGTGTTAACGATGGAACAGCTTGAGGCCGTACTTAGACCTATTGCAGAGCCTGTATTGGGACGTAGCTTGATCGATTTGAATTGGATACGCAATATGATGATCAAAGAAGATAAGGTTTCTTTGACAGTAATCAGCTTGAAACAGGATGAGAATACGCGCCAGAAGCTGGAGGAAGAGATTCGCTACCGTCTCCAGGAAGCTGGCATCAACAACCTTCATCTTCGCTTCCGTGAACCTTCCGAGCATGAGCGCCAGGAAGCGGGACAAGCCGTGACGTCCAAAGAAGCTGAAGGGGCAGCGTCACAAGTGCCACGGGGACATGGAGCAGGTCTAGAACAATTATCGATCCTTGACCCCAAATCCGGAGTTCATTTCATTGCAATCGCCAGCGGCAAAGGCGGAGTCGGTAAATCCACAGTTGCTGTGAATTTAGCCGTAGCACTGGCCCGTCTTGGTAAAAGGGTCGGATTGATCGATGCCGATATTTATGGCTTCAGTGTCCCAGATATGATGGGGATTGAGACAGCTCCAGCGATCGAGGATGGTGTTATTCAGCCAGTGGAGAGGTTCGGCGTTAAGGTGATGTCGATGGGCTTCTTCATCCAGGAGAACACACCAGTGATCTGGCGTGGACCGATGCTCGGGAAGATGCTGCGACAATTCTTCGCGGATGTTCATTGGGGAGAACTGGATTATATGATCCTTGATCTGCCGCCAGGAACAGGGGATGTGGCGCTGGATGTACATCAGATGATCCCTCAGAGCCGCGAGATTATTGTTACAACACCACATGCGACAGCGGCGTTCGTCGCTGCCAGAGCTGGCGCTATGGCACTGAAGACCGAGCATGAAGTGCTTGGTGTAGTGGAGAATATGGCCTATTATGAATGTTCAGATTGCCATAAGAAGGACTATATCTTTGGTCGCGGTGGTGGTGCGCGCTTGGCCGAGACATTACACACGGAGCTCCTAGCGCAAATTCCGCTTGGAACGCCGGACAACCATCCGTCGGAACCAGACTTCTCTCCTTCGATTTATAAGGAGGATGCACCAAGCGGACGTATTTACGGCGAAATCGCTGCTACAGTAATAACAAAATGTCAAAAAGACTGAACCTATAGGGTTCAGTCTTTCTTTTATATATCGAAAGTGGGACATGATTAAGCTTAGCTTTCTTCGCTGGAGCCGGAGCTACCACCGCCTTGTTTCTTTTGCTCTCCGCCACTCTTACCGCCTTGATTCTCGCCGCCCTTATTCTGATTCTCAGCTGATTTCTCGACCTTAGGTATAAGCTGTTCTTGAACGACGGTCTTGAGCAGCTCCATAACTTCCATTTTGAATAAAGGGCTCTGCATCGCTTCTTGCATGATGGTCATCGACTGCTTACGGTAATCTGGCGACTTGGTTAAATCCAGGAACATCTGCATAATCTCAGGTGATTTCATCATATCTTGCATAGATTTCTGATAAGTAGGGTCCTTGATCAGATCCATGTGAAGCTGCTTGTTCTGAGCGCTAATGGACTTGGCAAAATTACCGGCGAACTTGGGATCCGTCATAATTTTCTCAATTTCTTTTTTGTAAGCCGGTGAGGTAATCGTGTCCTTTACGGCCATTTTAACCTCCTCAGAGGTATTGGTTGGAAGGAGCATCTTGATTCGGTACCCTCCTCCCCCTGATCCGCTGCTAGAACCGCCCGAACTTCCGCTTGATCCGGAGGAGCCTCCAGAGTCTGATCCAGAACCAGAACCAGAGTCTGATCCGGAGCCAGAGTCAGTAGAAGAGCCAGAGCTGCTGCCGGATTCGCCCTGTGGTGAACTTAAGGCCTCATAGATCGCTTTTTTACCGTCGTCGGTCTTCAAAATGTCGATAACCATCGATTTTGTATCTTTATATCCGCTTTGGGATTGTGATGAGCCTTGATCAGAGCCGCATGCCGTTAATGTAAGTGTAAGTATGATGCATAAAGACCAGCGGTAGTAACCCACCCACTTCATGGTTCCAGCCTCCTTATGAGTATCAATGTTTGTAGTATGTGGCTAAAAAAAAGAATTATCCGAGTAAAAACGATGGTTTTTTGCTGCCATCATTGGTAAAATATTTCGGTAGTGGGAGGTGGCTTATTTGAATTTAAAAAGATGGTTGCATTTATTCTGGACGACCTTGGTGGTTGGAGCCGCCGGCTCGCTCGTGATTGGTCTGGTTCTACAGTTGACGGATACTATGAAGCTGAATGGGACGGCAGATCTTTTTGTCAATATTGGTTTATTGTTAGGTGTTGGGATCATGGTAAGCGTATACTCCCAGATGGGATTCTTCGCATATATGATGGTCAATTATATGGGAACGGGTGTGTTCTCCCGTAGAACCTGGCAATATATCCAGCTTGTATTGACAGCTCTATCCTTATTTGAATTAATGTTTCTGCGTATTTTTGTAGGCGGTAACAAAAGTTCCTACTCCGATGTAGTGTTGGGAGGAATTATTTTAATTGTCGCCATTGCCGTGGCCTATTTCAAAGCAAGAATGACAAACGGTTCCGCATGGATACCCACTTTATTCTTCATGATTGCCGTAACAATTGTAGAGACGATCGGCGTGCTGAAGATCGAGGTGGATCAAGCGACCGCCTGGATTGCTGGTCCATTGATTGCTTGTAATGCCTATCAGATATTGATTTTGCACCGCGTATTGAAGCCTAAGCAGTCTCCGCAGATACATAGTCAAGAAATGATAAATTAGGAATGATTCAAAAGTATAAAAATGTAAAAAGGACCTTCCATCTCTGTAAAAACGGAGTGGGGGTCCCTTTTTTTATAAAGTACAGTTCTGGTCGAATTACATACCAGCTGCTGTATCGATTTGCTCCTGAATCCAGGCCTGATCGCGAACCTCGTTGCCTTTTACTCCTGCTTCCTGAAGCAAGTCAGTGACCGTCACAAAGTCATATCCCTTTTGCCGTAGTTGATCGATAATAATAGGGAGAGCTTCATGCGTCTGTTTGGCTGAATCACTGGCATGCAGGAGAACAATATCACCAGGATGTGCTTTGTTAACGACGCGATTTACAATTTTGTCAACGCCTTTATTTTGCCAATCCTGAGAATCTGTATCCCACTGAATCACTTTGTACCCCAGCCCGTCAGCAATAGATAATACACGTTTATCAAAATCGCCATTAGGAAGTCGCAGGAGGTTTGGTGCTTTTCCAGTTAATTCGGTTAAAATAGAATGAGCTGTAGTAATCTGCTTGGAGATTTCTTCATCGGTTAATTCGCTGTAGTTATCATGTTTGTGTCCATGGCTGCCGATTTCAAATCCTTGTTCCTGAATTACTTTCACAATTTCCGGATGGCTTTTTCCCCAAGGGGATGAGATGAAGAAGGTCGCTTTCTGAACATTTTTGTCCTTGAGTACTTTCAGGATGGGTTCTGCCCGTTTGTCTCCCCAACTGATATCGAAGGTCAGGGCAATTACTTTCTTCTCCGTAGGCACACTGTAGATGGCGGCGGGGCTGCTCTCTTCGGAGAATACGGTGATATGGCTCTGCTCCACATAGACGATACCTGCTGCAAACAGGGCCGCGGCAAAAACAAAGAAAAACCTTTTGATTTTCTTCCCGTTAAGGACATAGAAGAAGTTGTTCATGCTTTGATTAGCCCCTCTCGTTATCAGAATGATTTGCGCTTGTACAAATATATGCCTGTACCTTTCGGGATTATGACCATTTCTTGTCCCAAAAGTTAAAGAGGTAGTTCAAAAAGTCCGCTTTTGATAAAAAAACCAATCGAGGCCAATTCAAGGATGAGCACCGCGATTCATGCGATAGGTTTTCTTGCGATGTAGAATTTCATCAGTGTATCGGTGCTTAAAACCGAATTTTTTGTACAAACACTTATATGTAAAAAAATTTGCTACAGGAGGAGATATCATGCTGTCATTTCGTTTGTTTATGCGTGATTTACGAAAATATAAAAAGTCGCTGTGGGTCTCGATCGCTTTCTTTGCCGTTGGCATTTTGATGGGGGTGGTGGAGACGGAGCGGATTACTAGCCTGGTCATGCCTGATATTGAGACTTTGCGAAATTATAGTGAGCAATTATCCCAATCCGCGGTGCCGGAGCTAAGCTTTTTTAAATTTATCTTTCTGAATAACGTGATTAAAAGTCTGGGCGTTATTATCTTGGGAGCATTGTTCGGTATATTGCCAGCTGTGTTCCTGCTGATGAATGGGCTTGTTCTTGGTTTTTTGGTTACAACTTCGGCACAGCACGGGGCCAATTTATTTGATCTCATTGTAAAAGGATTGCTGCCACATGGGATTATCGAGATTCCAGCAATCATTATGGCTGCTGCCTTCGGGATTCAGTTCGGTTACTATGTGCTTAAGGGTCTCGGAGAGTTGGGGGCCCGGGATCGGAGTGAAAGGACGATCAAATGGCGGGAATTCTTTAACTCGCTCATTAGAGCTGCTTTTTGGACAGTGGTATTGCTATTGATCGCGGCGGTAGTTGAAAGTACGCTCACTTTTTACTTGGTTCGTTGATATTTGATGTCATAATTTTCCCGAAAACTGTGCATAACAGTAAAGCGGTCAAAAGCCGCGGATATGTTATGTGCAGTTGGGGTTATGGCAGATATAGATATAAACTGAGTCGATAGAGGAGCTGTAGTTATGTTGGGAATGATGTTCAATGATAAAGAATGCAAGGAACTCGACTATGTTCTACGCAAAGAACTGGACGAGATGTTGCTTGATATGAGCGATCAACGTTTGGACCAGGATATCCGTGACGCAATTGCTAAGAGATATAAAACTGTATTTCGTATGTACGCTCG
>NZ_CP034346.1:5455000-5640000 GCF_003991425.1 Paenibacillus lutimineralis | reverse complement strand
CTGGGGTTGTAGGACGTCTCACATGGAGTTACCAAGGATTAGGGTAGGCGAAGAGGTCTGGAAAGGCCCGCTAAAAGAGGTAAAAGCCCTGTAACCGAAATTCTAATCCCTCCGAGACGGATCCTGAGTAGTGCGGGGCACGTGAAACCCCGTATGAATCCGGCAGGACCATCTGCCAAGGCTAAATACTCCCTAGTGACCGATAGTGAAGCAGTACCGTGAGGGAAAGGTGAAAAGCACCCCGGAAGGGGAGTGAAATAGATCCTGAAACCGTGTGCTTACAAGAAGTCAGAGTCCTCTATATGGATGATGGCGTGCCTTTTGTAGAATGAACCGGCGAGTTACGTTTGCAAGCAAGGTTAAGTCGAGAAGACGGAGCCGCAGCGAAAGCGAGTCTGAATAGGGCGAATTAGTTTGTAGGCGTAGACCCGAAACCGTGTGATCTACCCCTGTCCAGGGTGAAGGTGCGGTAACACGCACTGGAGGCCCGAACCCACGTACGTTGAAAAGTGCGGGGATGAGGTGGGGGTAGCGGAGAAATTCCAATCGAACTCGGAGATAGCTGGTTCTCCCCGAAATAGCTTTAGGGCTAGCCTCGGAAAGAAGAGTCGTGGAGGTAGAGCACTGATTGGGTGCGGGGCCCGCCAAGGGTTACCAAGCTCAGTCAAACTCCGAATGCCATAGACTTATTATCCGGGAGTCAGACAGTGAGTGCTAAGATCCATTGTCAAAAGGGAAACAGCCCAGACCATCAGCTAAGGTCCCCAAGTGTGTGTTAAGTGGGAAAGGATGTGGAGTTGCACAGACAACCAGGATGTTGGCTTAGAAGCAGCCACCATTTAAAGAGTGCGTAATAGCTCACTGGTCGAGTGACTCTGCGCCGAAAATGTAACGGGGCTAAACACACCACCGAAGCTATGGCTTGATACTTATGTATCAGGGGTAGGGGAGCGTTGTATGCGGATTGAAGTTGGACCGGAAGGACTGGTGGACTGCATACAAGTGAGAATGCCGGTATGAGTAACGAAAAGATCAGTGAGAATCTGATCCGCCGAAAGCCCAAGGTTTCCTGAGGAAGGTTCGTCCGCTCAGGGTAAGTCGGGACCTAAGGTGAGGCCGAAAGGCGTAATCGAAGGACAACAGGTTGAAATTCCTGTACCACCGTAAGCCGTTATGAGCAATGGGGTGACGCAGGAGGGTAGTGACGCGAGCTGATGGATGCTCGTCCAAGCAGTGAGGCTGATGTGTAGGCAAATCCGCACATCGATAAGGCTGGGCTGTGATGGGGAGGGAAAATTTATAGTACCGAAGGTCATGATCTCACACTGCCAAGAAAAGCCTCTAGCCAGGTGAAGGTGCCCGTACCGCAAACCGACACAGGTAGGCGAGAAGAGAATTCTAAGGCGCGCGGAAGAACTCTCGTTAAGGAACTCGGCAAAATGACCCCGTAACTTAGGGAGAAGGGGTGCCCCGGTAGTGTGAATAGCACGAGGGGGCCGCAGTGAAAAGGCCCAAGCGACTGTTTAGCAAAAACACAGGTCTGTGCGAAGCCGCAAGGCGAAGTATACGGGCTGACGCCTGCCCGGTGCTGGAAGGTTAAGGGGAGTGGTTAGGGACTCGTCCCGAAGCTATGAACCGAAGCCCCAGTAAACGGCGGCCGTAACTATAACGGTCCTAAGGTAGCGAAATTCCTTGTCAGGTAAATTCTGACCCGCACGAATGGCGTAACGACTTGGGCGCTGTCTCAACGAGAGATCCGGTGAAATTTTAATACCTGTGAAGATGCAGGTTACCCGCGACAAGACGGAAAGACCCCATGGAGCTTTACTGCAGCTTGATATTGGACTTTGATACGATTTGTACAGGATAGGTGGGAGCCTAGGAAGCCGGAGCGCCAGCTTCGGTGGAGGCGCCGTTGGGATACCACCCTGATCGTGTCGGAGTTCTAACCTAGTACCGTGATCCGGTGCGGGGACAGTGTCAGGCGGGCAGTTTGACTGGGGCGGTCGCCTCCTAAAGAGTAACGGAGGCGCCCCAAGGTTCCCTCAGAATGGTTGGAAATCATTCGAAGAGTGCAAAGGCAAAAGGGAGCTTGACTGCGAGACTGACAAGTCGAGCAGGGACGAAAGTCGGGCTTAGTGATCCGGTGGTACCGCATGGAAGGGCCATCGCTCAACGGATAAAAGCTACCCTGGGGATAACAGGCTTATCTCCCCCAAGAGTCCACATCGACGGGGAGGTTTGGCACCTCGATGTCGGCTCATCGCATCCTGGGGCTGAAGTAGGTCCCAAGGGTTGGGCTGTTCGCCCATTAAAGCGGTACGCGAGCTGGGTTCAGAACGTCGTGAGACAGTTCGGTCCCTATCTGTCGTGGGCGTAGGAAATTTGAGAGGAGCTGTCCTTAGTACGAGAGGACCGGGATGGACGCACCGCTGGTGCACCAGTTGTTCCGCCAGGAGCATAGCTGGGTAGCTAAGTGCGGAAGGGATAAGCGCTGAAAGCATCTAAGCGTGAAGCCCCCCTCAAGATGAGATTTCCCAATTAGTAAGACCCCTTGAAGACGACGAGGTTGATAGGCCTGAGGTGGAAGTGCAGCAATGTATGGAGCTGACAGGTACTAATCGGTCGAGGGCTTATCCAAAAATCTAAAATGCAAATGAGTTTCGTATCCAGTTTTCAAGGATTAACCTTGAACGTTTGGTGGCGATGGCGGAGGGGTTCCACACGTACCCATCCCGAACACGACCGTTAAGCCCTCTAGCGCCGATGGTACTTGGACCGAAGGGTCCTGGGAGAGTAGGAGGCCGCCAAGCAATGTTCCCTGATAGCTCAGTTGGTAGAGCACTCGACTGTTAATCGAGTTGTCACAGGTTCGAGTCCTGTTCGGGGAGCCATTAGCTCTCATAGCTCAGTAGGTAGAGTGCATCCATGGTAAGGATGAGGTCACCGGTTCGATCCCGGTTGAGAGCTCCACGTATTTAGGCCCGTTGGTCAAGGGGTTAAGACACCTCCCTTTCACGGAGGTAACAGGGGTTCGAATCCCCTACGGGTCACCATTTTTATTAAATGTTTACATATGGAGGCTTAGCTCAGCTGGGAGAGCATCTGCCTTACAAGCAGAGGGTCAGCGGTTCGATCCCGTTAGCCTCCACCATATGAATTATTGGGGATTAGCCAAGCGGTAAGGCAACGGACTTTGACTCCGTCACTCATAGGTTCGAATCCTATATCCCCAGCCATTTTATGAGCCATTAGCTCAGTTGGTAGAGCACCTGACTTTTAATCAGGGTGTCGAAGGTTCGAGTCCTTCATGGCTCACCAGTATACTCTTTCTTTAGAGTATATAGTGTGATTGTGCGCGTGTGGCGGAATGGCAGACGCACCAGACTTAGGATCTGGCGTTTCACGACGTGGGGGTTCAAGTCCCTTCACGCGCACCATACTTGCGGACGTGGCTCAGCGGTAGAGCATCGCCTTGCCAAGGCGAGGGTCGCGGGTTCGATTCCCGTCGTCCGCTCCATTTGCGCCCTTAGCTCAGCTGGATAGAGCGTTTGACTACGAATCAAAAGGTCAGGAGTTCGAATCTCTTAGGGCGCGCCATTTCAATTAAATAACAGCATTTTTCACGGGATGTAGCTCAGCTTGGTAGAGCACCTGGTTTGGGACCAGGGGGTCGCATGTTCGAATCGTGTCATCCCGACCATCATTTTGCGGGTGTAGTTCAATGGTAGAACTCCAGCCTTCCAAGCTGGTAGCGTGGGTTCGATTCCCATCACCCGCTCCATAAATAGCAGCAACATCATCAGCTCGATGATGTTTTTTGTTATAGATGTAGGATTTATATTCTATATCGCAAGAAGCTCTACCGTCGAATCGTGGTTGCTCTTTCTTTGAACAGTTTGGGATGGCGAGCTTAGGTATAATCTTCAAATTTTTAAAGCGTTCAACTTATGGTTCTTAGCTTCCTTGAGAAGGCATTTCTATACCTTCTGATTTTACCGCTTTACAGTATTATCGGAGCGATGCGTACTCTTGCTCGTGCTGATTTACCTTATTTAACCGTGTCGGATGTTGAATTCTTTACAAATAAAGTGAAGATTTTCAGAGAAGTTTATTGTATTATATTAGGAAGGCTTTAGAAAGACGGAATAGGGATGAAATGGGGGAGAAATATGACTGAAATAGCGGTAACCGCCGGCAAGAGTAATTCGAACAATCTACTAAGGCGAGATATCCGATTCCTCGGAAATATTCTGGGAGAAGTCCTCGTGCATCAAGGCGGCAATGAGCTTCTGGATATTGTCGAGAAAATCAGAGAGACGAGTAAGTCCTTGCGGGCGGTTTTCATACCGGATCTGCATGAAGAGTTTAAACAATTGATAAGCTCTCTTGAACCCGAGATTCGTCACCAAGTAATCCGTGCATTTGCTATTTATTTTCAGTTGGTCAACATCGCTGAACAGAATCATCGGATTCGTCGCAAACGGGATTATGAGCGTTCAGCTGGTGAGGCGGTGCAGCGCGGTTCTATTGAGGCTTCCGTTAAAGAGTTGAAGGAACATGGATTCACCTATTATGAAGCGCAGGAGATCATGGAGGGAATGTCTCTGGAGCTCGTCATGACTGCACATCCTACTGAGGCTAAGCGTCGGGCTATCCTAGATATTCACAAGCGGATTGCTGATGATGTAATGCAGCTTGACAATCCTACGCTTACATTCCGTGAAAGGGAACAATTGAGAGAGAAGCTTCTGAATGAAGTCATTACGCTCTGGCAGACTGACGAATTGAGAGACCGCAAACCAACGGTACTCGATGAGGTCAGAAATGGAATGTATTATTTCCACGAGACGCTGTTCCATGTGCTTCCCGATGTATATCAGGAATTGGAACGCTGCTTGAGCAAATACTATCCGGAGCATCACTGGCATGTGCCCAAATATTTGCGTTTTGGTTCTTGGATCGGTGGAGACCGAGACGGGAATCCTTCAGTAACTGCTG
Source organism: Paenibacillus lutimineralis (assembly GCF_003991425.1). Taxonomy (NCBI): domain Bacteria; kingdom Bacillati; phylum Bacillota; class Bacilli; order Caryophanales; family Paenibacillaceae; genus Paenibacillus; species Paenibacillus lutimineralis. Next base: position 5,634,999 of record NZ_CP034346.1, on the reverse strand, counting down.
AAGTGACTTGGCAGACTCTGAAAATGCAGCGCAAGATGGCCGTTAGGGAGTATCAGCTTGCCCTTGCCGGGATGTTCAAGCATCTAAGCTTTAGTACGTCGATTGTTGACGTGACGGATGAATTAATGGCTTCGATTCAGAAGGATCGGCTCCAGGTTACCCTCCAGAAGACGCCAGAATGGCACAATGAGAAGGAACCGTATCGTATTAAATTATCCTATATGACAGAGAAGCTCCATAATGTTCTTGATGAATCCAAGGATGGGACCTCGGAACGTTATGAGAACGCTCGAGAGCTTATCGCTGATCTAAAAATTATAGACCGCAGTCTGCGACATCATTATGCAGATTATGTGGCGCAGACGCATCTTAGCCAAATGATCCGTCAGGTAGAGCTATTTGGCTTCCATACGGCCACGCTGGACATTCGTCAGCATAGCCAGGAGCACGAGAAAGCTATGACCGAAATCTTGGCCAAGATGAATATTACAAGCAATTATGCGGAGCTGAAGGAAGAGGAGAAGCTGGTGCTGCTTGAGCAGCTGTTGAATGATCCTCGGCCCCTGACTTCACCGTATCAGGAATATAGTGAGAGCACGACAGAGTGTCTCGATGTGTACCGTACGATCTTCAAAGCGCAGAAGGAATTTGGAACCCAGTGTATCACCAGCTATCTGATAAGTATGACGGAAGCAGGCAGCGATATCCTGGAAGTGATGGTCTTCGCCAAAGAAGTGGGTCTGTTCTACAAAGATCCGGATGGCACAGTCGTATGTACACTCCAATCCGTTCCACTCTTCGAGACGATTGATGATTTGCATGCAGCCCCGGCTATCATGAACCGCTTATTCGAGATGCCGATCTATCGCCAGTCTGTGGCAGCAATGAATGATCTTCAAGAGATCATGCTTGGTTACTCGGATAGTAATAAGGATGGCGGCGTTGTTACAGCAAACTGGGAGCTGCGTGTAGCGATGAAGCAAATCACTGCAACGGGCAAAAAATATGGCGTGAAGCTCAAATATTTCCATGGACGCGGCGGAGCGCTTGGACGTGGCGGAATGCCGCTTAACCGTAGTATTCTGGTGCAGCCGCCTGAGACGATTGGTGGAGGCATCAAGATTACAGAGCAAGGCGAGGTAATCTCCTCCCGTTATTCTCTCAAGGGAATTGCTTACCGTAGTCTGGAACAAGCTACTTCGGCGTTAATTAAAGCAGCTATTAACGCGAAGCTGTATGATGAGAATAATCAGCAGGAAGAGGAATGGGATGAGATCATTGCTGGCATCTCGGAGACTTCCTTGACTAAATATCAGGATCTCGTATTCCGCGATCCGGACTTCTTGAAATTCTTCAAAGAATCTACGCCGCTTGGCGAAGTGGGCGAACTGAATATCGGTTCTAGACCGTCGAAGCGTAAGAATAGTGATCGCTTTGAGGATCTGCGCGCTATTCCATGGGTATTCGCCTGGACTCAGAGCCGCTATCTATTCCCGGCATGGTACGCTGCGGGAACAAGCCTGTATAACTTCTATCAAGACGATGAGAAGAAGCTGCAAGTTTTGCAGGATATGTATCACAACTCGACCTTCTTCCGTTCCTTGATCGATACACTGCAACTTGCAATTATCAAAGCGGACCTGGTTATTGCCAAAGAGTATAGCGGAATGTGCAGTGATCAGGAAGTAAAAGATCGCGTCTTTGGTAAGATCGAACAGGAATTCAATCTGACCAAGGAAATGGTCCTGAAAATTACTGGGCTGCCTGAAATCCTTGATGATGCGCCAGCGCTTCAGGAATCGATTCGCCAGCGGAATCCTTACGTAGATCCGCTTAGCTATTTGCAGGTACAATTATTGACTGAATTGCGTGCTGCTCGTGAACAAAATCGGGATGACGCACTATTGCTTCGTGAAGTACTGCTTACGATTAACGGAATCGCAGCTGGCCTTCGCAATACGGGCTGATACTAGGTTTAATGTTTCTAATTCAAGCCGGATTCCTCCTAATATGATGGGAGAGTCCGGCTTGTTTCTTTTATATGTGAGATCGTATTAACCCGATGAACTTGATAGAGACTTATTTCTAATATATAAAGTCCCTGGAATCGAGCTAATTCTATTGCTTTTTACAAGCACTTGAATTAACATTTGAATGAAGTACCGGCGATGAACGGGATTTTTCCTGGATTGCTAGATCGGGGAGAAAGCCGGACAGGCATAAGGCTTTGATGGAGCCCGTCCATGGATCTGGAGGAAATTATTGTGGTTGATCATTTTGATACGAGGTTGGTCAAGCTGGCGCGTAAAGGCGACCAGGGTGCATTTGCAGAACTCGTTGACTTATACAAAGATAAAATATTTCATTTGGCATATCGGATGTTGTCTAATCGGCATGAAGCTGAAGATATTGTACAGGAGACGTTCCTACGTGTGTACAAGAATTTCAACCGATACGACGAGAAACAGAAGTTCTCGACTTGGATTTACCGCATTGCGACGAATCTGTGTATAGACCGTCTGCGTAAGCGCAAGCCTAATTACTATCTTGATGCAGGTATGAATGATCAAGAGGGTGTGGATGGCTATGCGCTAATTCCTGGCGATGAGCGGACGCCGGAATCGGAATATCTCTTGTCAGAGACGCAAGCGATGATTCATCAGGCGATTGAAGGTCTACCTGCCAAGTATAAGTCTGTTATCGTTCTAAGATATTTGCAGGAATTGTCGCTTCAAGAAATTGGGGACGTTCTGGACATGCCGGTAACGACGGTCAAGACCAGGGTCCACCGGGGGCGTGAATTTTTGCGTAAGAAGCTGGAACATAAGGCGGTCTTTTAAGGATTATATAATAATTTAATTCATTTTGTTTTTTGAAACGTTATTCGCTCCGCAACGTAATGTATGTTAGGACGACTACTTCCATACTGCGTATGGTTTTTCCATAGTATTGATATTGAAAGGAATGGCTGATATGGATTGCAAACATGCCTCCACTTTAATGCATGATTATTTCGACGGAGATCTTACGCATGAGCAGGCCGTGGAGCTTAAGGGGCATCTGAATGCTTGTCCCGCATGCAGTACTCGGTTCCAGCAACTGGAACAGACGGAAATGACGTTGTTCGCGACATTGAGGCATGATCGTATCTCTGCTCCAGATGCGTTAGTAAGCCGAATCATGAATGAGATTCCAAGACAGCACAAGCAGCAGCTATGGCTTCAGGTCATTAAGAGACATCCGGCCTTAACGGCGGCAGCTATTTTCTTGGTAGTCATGCTGTTCAGTGCATTGTCTTTAATGAAGGCTGACAATCAACTAATTGTCAAGGTAGGGGATCTGGATCAGGTAGTCATTAACGGGAATGTCGTTACTGTACCTGAGGGCGCCACTATCACAGGGAATCTTACGGTAGAGAACGGTAAAGCTGAAATTCTGGGAAATGTCGAAGGGAATGTGACCGTAGTCGATGGCTCTTATTATCAAGCTTCGACCGCGCATATTTCAGGCAAGGTCAAGAGTATCGATCAGGCTCTGGACTGGTTATGGTACAGAATCAGCAACACTTTTTCAGATGTCGCCTATAGGTAAGCAGGAAGTAACAAATAACGGTCTTGGCGCCCTCTTCTAGAAGAAGGCGTCTTTTATTTTTAACGATTAGAGAAAAATTCCTATTATTGTGGATGAACCTATTTTCTTCAAACTTGCATCTGGCTCAGGAACGTTATAACCTAGAGTTTAGGGAAATAATTAAATTCACAGATACAATAAGGTTGATTAATACATTGCTGTATATCTGAGCAGACTTATAAGATATACATAAGCGTCTTCTAGTCAGTCAGATGGCTTGAATTAGAAGAATAACCGGGGGTTACACCATGGATTATTTTGCGAATATGGGTTGGCAGGACTGGATCAAGGATATCGTTGATATTCTGATCGTTACTTATATCATTTATCATTTGATTTTGCTCGTACGTGGGACAAGGGCCATCCAATTGCTGAAGGGTCTACTTGTCTTGGTTCTGATCTGGGCGGTTAGTACTTGGTTCGATTTATACACACTGAAATGGTTAATGAACCAGATGTTCACGTTCGGTGTTGTTGCGATCTTCATCATCTTCCAACCAGAGCTGAGACGAGCCCTGGAGCAGCTTGGACGAGGGAAGTTGTTCAATCGGGGCATTGCAGATGAGGAAGAGTTCGCCCGTGAGCTTAGCGAGATTATTAAAGCGCTGAATTATTTATCACGTAGAAAAATAGGGGCATTAATTGTCTTTGAACGAAATACAGGAATTAACGAGTATACAGAGTCGGGTATTCCGATTCAATCGGTCATCACCTCACAATTGTTGATCAACATCTTCATTCCGAATACTCCACTCCATGATGGTGCGGTTATTATTCAAGAGCATAAGATTACGGCCGCGGCCTGTTATTTGCCGTTATCCGAGAACCCATTCATCAGCAAAGAGCTGGGGACGCGTCACCGTGCCGCGATCGGTATTAGTGAGGTAGGTGACGCAGTATCGATCGTCGTCTCGGAGGAGACGGGTCAAATCTCACTGGCTATCGATGGACAGGTAGTAAGGGATATTAAGGAAGAATCTTTGATCTCCAAATTGTATGAAGAGCTTGGCCCGGACTCTAGCCCGAATGACAAGCGTAAGTCCTTCTGGCGTACGAAGGAGGCTGGCAAGAAGAATGGATAAATGGTTGAGTCATAACAATATTGTGAAAATCATTGCACTTGTCTTCAGTATTATTCTGTGGGCTATGGTGCATATCGATAGTGGAACGACAATCGTCACGACTACACCGGATCTAAAGCCCAAGGCTATTAATAATGTTAATATCCAAGTGACGGGCTTTGATACCGATAGGTATGTTCTATATGATTTGAATCCAGACAAAGTAAGGTTGGAGGTAAAGGGGAGAAAAACCGATCTTACGACTAACTTCTCTAACTATAAAGTAAAATTGAACTTGAAGGACGTCGGACCAGGTACATTTACCTTGCCATTGACGACTGAATTACCTCCGGGTGTGCAGGCTGTCTCCATAGATCCAGCTTATGTAAAAGTCACGATTGAAGAGAAGCGAACGAAGGAAATACCTGTATCAATCATCACTAAAGGTGTTCCAGAGAAAGGCTTTGAAGTCGGAACTCCGATCTCGACATTGGAAATGGTGAAGGTCACTCTGCCGGAGAGCGAGATCGATGATCTGCAGAAGGTTCAGGGGATCGTTGATATAACTGGACTGAATGATTCTCTCAAAGGAAAATCCGTGAAGCTAGTAGCCTATGACAAACAGGGTGAAGTGATGAGAAACGCGGAGATTTCCCCGGAATCCGTCGATGTCGATATCCCTTTTAATAAGACGTATAAGAATATTCCATTGGAGGTGCGCCAATCAGGGCAGCTTCCGGAGGGGTATGTACTGGCTGGTGTCGATACAGATGTGAAAGGGGTTGTCGTATACGGGCCAAAAGAGGCTATGGAGAAGATTACGGCTTATCCAGTCACCGTTAATTTGAATAATTATAATGGTAACCCAGAAACGAAATATACGGTGAACTTGACTCCGCCTGAAGGATTTGAGAAAATCGAGCCTAGTTCTGTGCAAGTGACGATCAAGGTTGAGTCGGCTTCACAGAAGGTAATCGATAATATACCGATCTCGCTAACTAATCTGGGCGCAAATCTCACAGCTAGATTCATACAGCCCTCTGACAAGAAGCTCTCTCTGACGGTCATGGGTACGAGTGAGCAGCTTAGTGGACTGAAAGTGAAGGACATCACACTTGAGGCTGACTTATCTAAAATGGGCGCGGGTATACATTCCGTGCCCTTAAAGGTAACGTTGCCGAATTATGTGAAATTGGTAGAATCGGGAACAGCGCTTGAGATCGAAGTGGAGTTGACAGAGAAAGATTCGCATCCGGCTACGACAGATCCTGAAGGGCCGCCAAGTCATAATACGGATGGGACCGATACGGGACCGTCGAATGGTACAGGGGATAGCGGAGCTACAGAATCGAACATAGGGAATAACAGTGAAAGCGATAGTGGGGGTTAATTATAGGCTTCACAAATTACTAGAGGAGTGAAAATCATGGGGAAGTATTTTGGAACGGATGGAGTAAGAGGAATAGCAAATCAGGAACTCACAGCTGAATTAGCATATCGAATTGGCCGCTGTGGCGGGTATGTACTGACAGGCCAGGCAGCTAAGCCGAAGGTAGTTATAGGTATGGATACGCGGATCTCCGGCGTTATGCTGGAATCGGCTCTGGTCGCCGGTCTGTTGTCGATTGGTGCGGATGTCGTTCGGCTCGGCGTAGTCACTACACCAGCGGTTGCTCTATTAACTCGGATGCTCGAGGCGGATGCAGGGGTTATGATCTCAGCATCGCATAATCCGGTAGAGGACAACGGGATCAAGTTCTTTGGTAGCGACGGCTTCAAGCTGTTGGATGAGACGGAACTGAAGATTGAGGAACTCTTGGATAAAGAGACAGATGAGCTTCCTCGTCCTATCGGCGACGGGCTCGGTTCGGTTACGGTGGATTATGATTCCAAGCTAAAATATTTGGAGCACTTGAAGAAGACGATTAGCCACTCCTTTGAAGGCTTGAAGGTTGTTCTTGATTGTGCGAATGGTGCAGCCTATGAGCTAGCTCCAAGACTGTTCAGAGAGCTTGGCGCTGAGGTCCATACAATTGGTGCCGAACCGAACGGACTTAACATTAATGATCATTGCGGCTCGACGCATCCTGAGCTTTTGAAAGAAGAAGTTGTACGTCTTGGTGCCCATATTGGTCTGGCCTTTGACGGGGATGCCGATCGTCTGATTGCAATAGATGAGCATGGCGAGGAAGTAGACGGAGACTATATTCTCTGCATCTGCGGACATGCGATGAACCAGGCTGGCAAGCTGAAGGACGGTACAATCGTCTCGACGGTTATGAGTAATTTCGGGTTCTACAAGGCTATGAAGAAGCTGTCTCTGAATACGGAACAGACTGCGGTCGGCGACCGTTATGTTATGGCTGAGATGATCCGTGGGGGATATAATCTTGGCGGGGAGCAGTCCGGGCATGTTATTTTCCTCGATCATAATACGACTGGTGACGGTATTCTGACAGCCATTCAATTGGCAGACACACTGCTGGCTTCTGGTCAACCGCTAAGCGAGTTGAAGAAGGTGATGAAGAAGTATCCGCAGGTGCTTGTAAATGTCCGTGTACAGGATAAGAGCAAGTATGCAGGGAATGCCGCAATCGAGGAAGCTGTAGCGGCTGTAGAGCGCAAGCTTGGCGATAACGGCCGTGTCTTGGTACGTCCATCTGGAACGGAATCGTTGATCCGTGTTATGGCAGAAGGACCGGACAAAGAAGAAATCGAACAGTTAGTCGCGGAAATTGTGGCAGTAGTAGAGACGGAATTGGTATAATCTATTTTTATAATGAGTAAAGCCGCCAGGCAGTGATGTTAGAGTGCTGCTGAGGCGGCTTTGTTGCGTCATATGAAAGTCAGTAAGGTCATAATTTCGGATTTGCTCACAAATGCTCTATGGCCCTCTACAGTTGGTATATAGCCCTGTAATTGGAGGGGGGAGAGCTGGATAGTCACTCGGGAGAGCGATGAATGATTGCAAAATTGAACGCAGATGCATATAATAAGCATATTCAAGTATAGAGAGTGAGGATCGTGGGGTTACAAGCAATATAAGCGCCAGAGCTTGGTTTCGCGCGGGAAGAGATTTGGAGCGGTTGTCTGGGTGATGCTGCAAAGAATCTTGTACCGGCAAATGCAAGCTGACGAGGTGGGGGTGTTCGAAATATTCGGCGGGGACCTCCCGGTGTGGCATCACACCGTAACCGTAAAGGCAAAACGAATAGGCGACTGTTCCGACAAACCTTACGGATGGATGCAGGATAGTTTAATTTTCGATGAGTTAAACTCATGAGTGTACGCAAGAGATGGAGCGGAAGAATCCGCGGTGAACGGAGCAACAGTGGACATTCATGAAAAAAGAACGTTGGGCTGATGTGATTTTCATATTTTTCATATCGTAGAACCTGCATTTTGATAATTGAATAGTTCTGTCTCTGTATACCGCGCGGTTGGTCTTCCGCTTATTCTGCTTGCGATCATAACTGCAGAATTCGAACGGAGGATTATATAAATATGTGTGGTATTGTTGGATATATCGGGAAGAGAGACACGCAGTCGGTATTAATTGAGGGGCTTAAGAAGCTAGAGTATCGCGGATATGATTCCGCGGGCATCGCTGTGTATACGAACAAAGGGTTGAAGATTACCAAGGCGACTGGACGACTAGCCAATTTGGAGCACAAATTGGAGGATGCGCCATTGGTAGGTAGCGCTGGAATTGGACATACACGCTGGGCAACTCATGGCAAGCCGTCTGATGTGAACTCTCATCCTCATACGGATCACAGCAAGAAGTTCTCTGTGGTGCATAACGGGATCGTTGAGAACTATCTGGAACTCAAGGATGAGTTGATCAGCCAAGGCTATGAATTCGTCTCAGAGACGGATACTGAGGTGATCTCTCACCTGTTGGCACGTGAGTATAATGGTGATATCGTAGCGGCCGTTCAGAAGGCGATTAGTTATATGCGTGGCGCATTTGCGCTTGGAGTGCTGACGGAATATGAACCGGAGAAGTTGGTTGCTGTACGCCAAGCCAGTCCGCTTGTTATTGGGATTGGTGATGGTGAGAACTTCATTGGTTCTGATATCCCTGCGTTGCTGAACTATACGCGTAAAGTGTATATTCTGAACGACGGAGAGATGGCCGTATTGACTAAGGATGCTGTCGAATTGATGACCATTGAAGGGAATTTTATTTCTCGGGAAATGATAAATGTCGATTGGGATGCAGTCACTGCAGAAAAAGGCGGCTTTGCTCATTTCATGCTTAAGGAGATTCATGAGCAGCCTAAGGCATATCGTGACACGATGCTGGGCCGGATCGATGAGAGCGGACGCCGTATCATTCTGCCTGATCTGCATCTGACCGAGGATAAGATACGGTCGATTAACAACGTCCACGTCGTGGCGTGCGGAACTGCGTATCATGCTGGCCTTGTCGGGGGAGCCGTGATTGAGCGTCTCGTAAGAATTCCGGTAATGTACGACGTCGCTTCTGAGTATCGCTATCGTTCACCATTAATTACCCCAGAGACCTTGGTGATCGTTGTTAGCCAGTCCGGGGAGACTGCGGATACACTAGCTGCTTTGCGTGAAGCACAAGCGAATGGAGCTCATGTACTGGCGATCACGAACGTGGTGGGTAGCTCAATTGCCCGCGATGCGGATGATGTCATTAACACGCTCGCTGGTCCGGAGATTGCTGTTGCTTCGACCAAAGCATATACGTCGCAATTGATCGCTTTCTATCTATTCAGCTTGTATCTGGCTCAAGTTCGCGGTACCCAGACGGCTGACGAGATCGCTCATATCATCGCAGCAATGCATGCCTTGCCAGAACAAGTGGAGAGCATGCTTGCTAATGTCGATGCCATCAAGGCATATGCTGAGCACATCGCCAAGCACAAAGATTTGTTCTTCATCGGTCGTGGCTTGGATTATGCAGTGGCCATGGAAGGGTCGTTGAAGCTGAAGGAGATCTCCTACATTCATTCCGAGGCCTATGCTGCTGGCGAATTGAAGCATGGAACCTTGGCATTGATTGAAGAAGGCATTCCGGTGATTGCATTGGCTACGCAGGAATCCGTGTTGGAGAAGACCGTCAGCAACATTAAGGAAGTGAAAGCCCGTGGCGCCGATGTCCTGGCACTCACATATGAGGAGCATGTTGCTGGCCTCTTGAAATCCGTTGACCAGGCCTTCGCCATTCCGAAGACGCTGTCGATCCTCGCTCCGGCCTTGTCCGTCGTGCCATTGCAACTGCTCGCTTACTACGCTTCCCTTGCCAGAGGCAACGACGTAGATAAGCCGCGGAATTTGGCGAAGAGCGTGACGGTGGAGTAGAGGAGTAGTTAGAAGCTATGTAAATGTTGTAGCCAACAAATTCACCAGCAATTTAAACTCGTAACGAGCAATTAAAAGTCGTATTAGAGTCGAGCAGACCCAGGATTATTTCCTGACAACTGCTCGGCTTTCTTTTGTTTCAGGGGACGGGAGATTGGGGAGGCAGGATAATGTAGGGTTCTTCTCGAATGATATCTCAAGCTCCTCCCAAGCCTCTCTCCCTGTCTTTCCCCCTGTTTTCCCGATAAGACTTTAATTTGCTTAAGTTCTCGGACAGTTGAAGGGGAAGGGCGAGAAAAACCAGTTGGGGCAAGGGTTTGAGAGGGTTGGGATGGATTGGAAGTGGCGATACGACTTTATTTTCGCTACATATATGTTGTAGATTTGAAATAAAGTCGTACTGTTTGGAAAAAAGATGTATAACGAAGGAAGTTAATGTTATTTACACTTTACAACGGGGGTACTTATGAAAACTCACTATTATTTAGGTTGGTTTAACGATTTTTTTCCAGAGAATCTGGGCAGGGTGTTACAGGAGGATATAACTGATAGAAAATCGCTTGCTATGATTAGCTCAAATCCATCTTTTTATGAAGATGATGGTGCTACTGAACGCTCGTGGCTTGACCAGGCCGGCATTATGTTTGATGAATATCATTTAATTAACTATCGCGTAAAGAAGGAAGATGCCCAAACGTTAATTCAAAATGCTTCAGTCATTTTCATGTTGGGTGGAAATACTGTTAGACAAAATGAGTTTTTGATGGAATATGAATTGTCGGATTTGATTAAAAAAAGCAGAGCCATTGTGATGGGAGCAAGCGCTGGTGCGATCAACATGTCCGCTAAATGGTTATGCTCGAAAAACTTTGGCTATAAAGTTGAAATAAGCTCTGTTTACGATGGAATCGGCCTTGACGATTTTTCCATCCTATCTCATTTTGATCTTGAAAATAACATTGCGTTGGTTCAAGACGAACTATCTCCCTTATCGGAAGAAATGAATATTTATGCGTCGAACAAAGATTGCGCTGTACGTGTAAAGGGAGACAAAATCGACATTTTAGGCGATGTATATTTAATTTCCCACTCAAAGATTCAGAAATTGGATGAGACGCTCTAGTTGTGGTGAATGGCTATGGCTTAACTGAATTAATTTCTTTATGCAAAGCTTCTATTTTAAGCCAACAATTGTGGAGCAACAAAAAGATAATCAAACTTTATTTTAAAGCAACATATGTTGTTAAGTGATTTTGGTTATATCGTTTTGGAAGAGTTCTACTAGTAAGTTAGAAGTCCATCTCCATTTTTCTCATAATCGGTTCTTAGCGCCGATTTTATTTCCGTGGAAGAATCCAAAAAAACGGCCGCTGTTCGCATCGTTTGCGACAGGGCCGATTTTTGTTTTTCGTAGGCTAGCTTCAAATTGCTATTCTTGCCAAACACTCATAGGGTCCCATGGCTTGATCTGATTGCCATATTTTCCGGCCAAAAAAGCTTTCATGTCTTCCAGCTTAGCAGGCACCTCGTTCCAAACTGGAAGGGGTGGTAACCCTCGTTTGCTTTTCAATAGGATGTCTACTGTAACATACAAGCGTTCTGGCTGAATCCAATGAAGGAAGCGGGAAATATCAATTTGCTTGGTCAGAGACAAGGCATCAATTTCGTCATTATAATGCTTGTTGAACTCGCTGATCAGGTTCAGGAGGTAGTCTCTCTGCTCCTTCACGAAGTCCAGGCCGCAGATGGCGCCATGTCCTGGAACAACGATTTCAGGTTTAATTTCATCAATAATGCGATCAAGCACTTTAACCCAATTGAGGGTTCCCTCTTCGCTGTATGCCGTACAACCGTTAAACACGACATCACCGGCGAACAGTACTTTTTCTTTTGGCATCCAGAGCAGCAAGTCACTGCCAGAGTGGGCCGGAGCTACGTTGTAAATCATAACTTCCGTATCGCCAAGACGGATGTTGATATCGTCCTTTATCTCAATATTCGGGAGCACCCATTCTACGCCTTCCAGGTCGAATCCTTCAAATTCCGCTGCAAAAAACCGCTCGCCCGAAGTCGATTCAGGAGAATCCTTTCCTCTTCTGATGACGCTGTCCATCCAGGCGATATTTTCGGTGAGACGTTCTCTGGACGCTTCCTTGTGCATAATAATGCAAGCATCCTCAAACACTTTGTTTCCCCAGGCATGGTCGCTGTTATAGTGCGAGTTCACCACATATGCGGGAGAGCTGCCGTTGCTTACTTCCATAAAAGCCTCCCGCATTTCCCGCGCATGGAACAAATCGAAGAACGTGTCATACACCAGCCCTTCACCCTTGTTGATGAACCCGGCATTGGCCCAACTGATGCCGCGATACGGCGAAATACCGGCAAAGACGCCATCTGCGACTTCAAAAAATTTAACGCGAGGCTTTTGGATAATACGTCCATACTTCATGAAAATTCTCCTTTACGTATATGTTTTTGAGGTAAGGAATACTGACTATGTCTGTATTATAGAGAATGGAAAACATAAATGCAAGCAAGTACTTGCTTGCATTTATTCTATGCTATATGATAGCAACAGAACAACATCACACTGCATGGATGGAGGCGCTTCGATATGAAGCTAGTAACCTTTCAAACGAAGACATCCCAGGAACCTTTGTTTGGCTTGTAATTAACGAGAAATTTGTTGTGTCTTTTGCCGCAATTATGAAAATGCAGGGAACATTCTTTGACAGTCTTGAAAGTATGGATAGCTATCTTCATTATTTGCCGGCAAGTTATGATGCTGCTAAGGAATTGATGCAATATGCTGTTGAACAGTCGCATCAATTCAATGAAAATGAAATCTGTCCGATTGCAGCAGTAAAACTGCTGCCGCCGGTCCCGAATCCGGCTGCGCTTATCGATTTCGGGCTGACGCCAAGACATCTAAGAAATGCTGGCGTAAATCTGCTGCAAAGAGAATATACAGGGCCGGAAAGAGAAGAGCTTAAACAAAAAATTGCTGAAAAATTTCAGCAAGATCCGAATAAAGTAACTTTCAGTTATTACAAGTGTAACCATAATGCATTAATTGGCGATGGGGATACGATTCATTGGCCTTCGTACTCTTCCTATCTGGATATCGAGCCGGAGCTGGCCTTTGTTACAGGGAAGGGGAACTGCATTGCAGGTTATGTTATTTTTAACGACAGTACTGTTCGCGATGTGCAGTGGCCGGATTTCCAGGCGCTGACCGGACCGACGCGCTGCAAAGATTTTGATCGCAGCAAAGGAATAGGACCATTTCTGGTTACGCCGGATGAAATCGACAACCCGCTGGCACTAGATGTGGATGTACGCATCGGGGAGAGATTACACTGGAAGGGAAGCACATCCGAGTATTCTACACACCCTGCAAAAGTGATGGAGGAGGTTCTCAAAGTTTTCACGCCGCTCCCGGGCACGATAATAGGAATGGGGACGATACCGGATTGCTGCGCAATCGAGACCGAACAATGGCTGTTGCCCTCTGACCGAATCCTGATTACATTTGATAAATTAGGCACGCTCACGCAATTGGTGCCTGATCATGTCAAGATTACGGAACCAAGTCGCTGGGAAAAAAGAATCGATTTTCCTTAAGTAAACATTTATGAAAATGATGAACCTTGATTCTGCTGAATATGCAAAACTTGTAGTAGAATAGGTTTAACATATATAAAAGGAGAAATACAATGCATACTTCGGACAGAATCATTGAAGCGGCGATACAGCTCATCAAAAAGAAGGGCTATCGGGGAGTAAGCACCAAAGCCATTGCAACGGAAGCTAAAGTCAATGAATCTACGATTTTTCGGCAATTTGGAAGCAAGCAAGGCATATTGGAAGCCATCATTGAAAGACATGCGGATATCCCACAATTTGAGAAGCTGTTAAAAGAGGACGCGACCGATAATCCAGAAGTCGATCTGCTGAATGTAAGCCAGCAGTACCGATCGTTTTTCCATAAAAATGCGGACATCATTTTGATTGGCATTCGCGACAAAGGAATGTTTCCCGAATTGGACAGAATGCTGGCCGATCCGCCGGTGAAGCTGCACTCTTTGCTGGTTGAATATTTTGAACGCCTGCAGAAGAAAAAAGTTATAGCCAAACAGGACGAGCGTCTTGCCGCCATGTCTTTTCTCTCGATGTGCTACGGATTTCAGATGAGCGATCTGATTCACCGGCAATATCAGTCCCAACTCGTCACCGAGGAAGAGTTCTACAAGCACAGTGTCTCATTGTTTGTTAAAGGAATTTTGTCCCAGTCATAAGCTTTGTTGATTTATTTAATATGACTCTAACTCTAGAATAATTGAAAGAAGATGCACCAAGATGCTCGAAAGGGCCGCCAATACCTGTTTTTTCGGTAAAGGGGGAAATGCATGTTAAGACACAGTAAAATCCTTAAAACCGTGCTACTAGTGTTACTTCCTATATCCTTGTTATTTAACTATTACTTTTATCGGGAATTAACTAAAACAGAAGCTACTCTGAATCAAATTTCTAATATTGTAATCCATAACGATTTTATTGATTACGACAAAATTAGTTCTATTTCCTTTTCGTTAAACCAAGCCATTTCTGAAAAAAAGATGTATCTTGATGAAGCAGCCTATTTGCAAAGGTCATTAATGCAGGTACGGAGCGCGTACCAAGAATTAATTCAACTATATGCGAATTTGCACGAATGGAAGGGTAATCGAGTAATTGGCATTTATCCGTTACTAGAAATGTTACAGGACTATTCTGGGTTCATTGACTATTTATCTAAAACATCGGCAGTAGGGGAAGAACAATCAAGGAAATATCTCAAGTTATCGGAAGAGGAGATTCAGAGCTTACGGATAATATTGGAAACGATAGATCAATTAAATCAAATAAGAGAGAAAAGCAAGTTAGATCCCATACAAGATAGTTGGGTGAAAATAATAATTGCAAATGACGATTATGTTTTCTCACCTGAAGTAATAGAAAAGCACAAAGTTTTCATGAAATACCTTGACTTGTAGCGCATTTAAGGCCGATTAAAAAGAAAATAGCCCTCATCTTGATAACAAGGTAAGGGCTATTGACGTGCATTAACCTTCAATACTATTTGAGAAGACGAGCATTTACCCAATCGGCATGGTCACTATTTATACCATCTCCACCATCTGTTACAATAAGTTTCAGCTCATTCTTTCCAGTAAGATTAACGTTTACCTCTTTTGCCTCTATATTTTTATTCATTACACCACTAGAGAATACAACTTGATTGTCTACAACAACTTGGAACTCCACAGTACCTACAGAACCTACTTCACTATCTACCCCAACTAGCGCGGCAAAGGATGTGTACTGCCCATTCAATTTGTAGACAATTTCACTGTTAGCATGTGTGCCCAAACCTTTTGTATAGGTCTTGTCATTTAACTTAAGTGTATTTCCATCAACACTAAGATCTTTTTGGATTGTTCCCCAACCAGTTGTGGCAGAAAACCAATCAATATCGCTGAGATACGTTGTAACAGGTTGTGGTGTTTCAAAGATTTTAATCTCACTTGCAGATGCAAAACCATTTGTTCCACCACCTTGAGGTACTTCAAGTCGAACATATTTAGCAAGAGTAGGTGTGAAAGTTACTGTCTTTTCTGTGCTGTTCTTTGCCCAAGTGCCTGTTGCAACCTCAGTGAACGTTACCCCATCAAGACTAGTTAGGATTTTATAATTTGTAATAATACCATTTTCTTGGCTTTGACGTGGTAAATATGTCAACTTGTTAAAAGTTAGCGGATTTGCGTACTTTGCTGTAATATTGAAAGGGAACTGATTTTGTTTATTCCATGCACTGTGCCAGATAGTATTTGTATCTCCATCAAATGCATTTATTGCGGCATCATAAGCACTTGAAGTCTCTTGGCTATTTGCTGTTACCCCAATAATACCTTTTACCTTATCCATTCCATCTGTCGGTTTAATGTTGTTATACTCCGAACCAAACCAAATTGGTGCAGTTAGAAGAGGTAAATTCAATGCATTAATCTTGTTTTTTGTTTCATTTGTTGCAGGTAAACCCCATTTATCAAAGAAAGGCGTCAAGTCATATTGAGCTACTTTTGAAGTGTTTAGAATAAATGCCTGCTTTTTCTGATCATCTGTAGTTGGCAGATCTGCTTGTGCTAACTCACGATATAATCGATGTAACGCTGGATAGAAGTTATCCCCAAATGCAAGATTAAGCTGCCACAACATTTCTAATTTTGAATTAGAGTCTGAAAAATTCTTGGTTGGCTGATCTACAAACGTGAAAGCAGCTAAGTACTCGCCTTGTGACCTTGCAGGCTCCGTAGGTTTAAGAACCTTCTTAGCGGCTAGAGAATATAGATTTACTGTTACCTCAGTCATCTCACCCCAAGTCCAAGGTCCTTGTTGTCTCAAATGACCTGCCTCATGATACTGCCCCCAACCCATTCTAGTAAGGTCTAAAGCATCCGCATTTGCTCCGGTACTTGTAGGCATAATTGCCCCATCCCAACTTGCATATGCATACGCTCCGCCTGTGTAGTTTGGTTGTTCAATAACGCCAATTAGATGCTTATCTAACCGATGTCTAGGATCAGCATCAGAATTTGATAGTCCAGAAATGTTATCCTGTGCTCCAATAAACGTATCATAAGTCTGTAAAACAGGAACTGGGTCTTGATTCAAGATATGGTCTCGAGCAGAAGCATAAGTAAAGACTAAGAGGGCTTTTTCTGATTGAAGAACAACAGAAGGTGCATTAGGATAAGCACTCATCATTGCCTGCCAATCCGCTTTTGTATTCTTGCCTAATACAAAGAATGGAACAGGACTCCCCCCACTCACTACAGTTACATTAATACTGCCTTCATTGTTGCTGTTATCAAAAGACAACAAACCGCCATTGGGTGAGGAAATAGTGTTTGTACCTGCTTGTAATGGATACCTAATCGCCCACTCGTTATCATGACGATGTGTCCCAATAATCGCTGTAATTGGTTTGTCACCTGAGACTTCAATCACAATTTGTTCATTAGCTGCTGCATATAGACCTGTTGGCTGAAATATTTTTCGAGCATCTGCATATCCCGCCGCTCTACGCTCTCGCGCGCCTTCCGCCCATATATCTCCAAGAGCTTTTACTTCAAAATTCCGCTGTACAACAAGATTCCTTTGCTGCGTAATGGCTTCCTCTGTAGGTGTGATGGCTTCCTCAGGTGGTGTAGTGGCTTCCTCTGTAGGTGTGATGGCTTCCTCAGGTGGTGTAGTGGCTTCCTCTGTAGGTGTGATGGCTTCCTCAGGTGGTGTAGTGGCTTCCTCTGTAGGTGTGATGGCTTCCTCAGGTGGTGTAGTGGCTTCCTCTGTAGGTGTGATGGCTCCCTCAGGTGGTGTAGTGGCTTCCTCTGTCAGTATGATGGCTGCCTCTGAAGTTTGGGCTAGAGCCCAGGATGGCGAGACAGGTACTGCAACTGCGGTTACCACCATTAGAGTTAAAATTTGAAGCGACTTCTTAAGGTTTCTCATCAAATCCTCCTAAAATAAATTAATTTATGTATAGCCGGCATTTAAATGCGGGCATATCCATCTTGATAGGTATTAAATGAATTTCAGACTGCTCAATATCTCTACTGAGCAAATACCATTTTTATTCTTATTTAAATAATAAAAGGAAAATCATAATATAAGCTGTGGTTTTTTTACGTAGCGATTTTGATGCAACCGAGGCTATGCGACAGATCGATATGAATAGGACGACTTTTACAGATGGGTCAGAGCCTCTAAGCTAACGGGCAGGTAAAGTTAACCTTTTTATCCAAAAGCAATTAAGACGACAGCCGGTAATTGGCTGTCGTCTTAATTTAGTGCTCAGAACTAAGTTATTGCGTATTTGTGGAACAGGATTAATTCAATTCCCGATAGTATTTAATATTGGATTCTTCCCGGCACTTTCGAACCATTACAGGACAGGAGGCTCGTAACCGGCTTTGCAGATCAGCATATAGTTCAAGAACTCGAAATAAAGAATGTGAGTGCAATCACACATGGATTTTTTTGGTTTTGTTACGTTGATGATAACGATCTATCATCTCATTTATGGGGGTTAACGATATGTTTTGTTATCAGTGTGAACAGACACCGGATGGTGGATGTACAGTTGTTGGGGTATGCGGCAAAAATGAAACTATAGCGAGCTTGCAAGATACGATGATTTTTGCATTAAAAGGGATTGCAGCCTATGCGACGCATGCTAGACAGCTGGGTTATAGCGATCCCGAGGTGGATCGAATTACTCACGAAGCCTTGTACATGACCTTGACCAATTCTAACTTTAATACGCAGGAGCATCTGGAGATGGCGATGAAGGTTGGAAATGCGGCGGTACGGATCATGGACGTGCTGGATCGCGCGCATACAGATCGCTTTGGCATCCCGCAGCCGATAACAGTCAGTCAGAATAAAATTGAAGGTCAATGTATTGTAGTGACAGGACATAATTTGTACGCACTGGAGGAACTGCTGCGGCAGACAGAGGGGAAGGGCATTAATATATATACCCACTCGGAAATGCTGCCTGCTCACGGTTATCCGGAGCTTAAGAAGTACGGACATCTAAAAGGCAATATCGGCAAGGCCTGGTATGATCAGCGTAGACTGTTCGAGCGGTTCCCCGGTGCAATTCTCGCTACAACGAACTGTGTGATGCCGATTAAAGGCACATATGCGGATCGCTTCTTCTCTTATGATGTAGCGGGGCTAGAAGGTGTCACGAAGATTATGGATAATGATTTCTCTCCGCTGATTGAGCGTGCTTTATCACTACCTGCGGCAAATATAGAATCTGAGCAGGTGCTCACGACCGGATACCACCACGAAACCGTGATCGGACTCGCTCCTGAGATTATTCAAGCCGTCAAAGACGGACATATCCGCCGCTTTTTCGTCATTGCAGGCTGCGACGCACCGGGTACAGGCGGGAATTATTACCGCGAGTTGGCGACTTCCTTGCCGAACGACACTGTTATTTTAACTACATCTTGTGGCAAATTCCGCTTTAATGATGTAGATTATGGTACCGTAGGAGACACAGGCATTCCGCGTTATATTGACCTTGGGCAATGTAATAATTCGGGTTCGACCGTGAAAATTGCTTTGGCCCTAGCTGATGCTTTTGGCTGTACCGTAAATGAGCTGCCCGTCAGCATCGTGCTGTCTTGGTTTGAGCAAAAAGCGGTCGCCATTCTACTGGGTCTGTTCAGCCTCGGCATTCAGGACATTCGCATCGGACCAAAGCCGCCCGAATTTATCTCGCCGGGAGTGCTTGATGTGCTGGTAGAGATGTTTGGATTGAAGTTGATCACTACCGCTGAAGAGGATATGAACGCAATGTTGGCACTGTCGTAGAGCGCCCCCCTAAATTAATAGCCCATCTAATTAAATCTGAAATAGCCTCACCCCACTAGATGACGATAATCTAGAGGGGTGTTTCTTCTTCTAATCTAAAGTATGGACAAATCCTTAAACAAAGTTATATCCTTTAATTGGACTAATAGACACCGAAGATGGAGGAGAAGAATGAACGCAATTATCGATCAAAGGAAATGGCATTGGCCCGACTATTTTCTATTTCTCATGCGTACGGTATGGTTTATATTTAATGGCTACGCGATATTCGTTAGTTCGACTCGTTCAGAAAAGTGGATCATACTTTTATGGGCTGCTTGTTCTTATTTAATACCCCATCTATTTTATCGGCCTCGGTTTATAAAGTTCCAATATTATTTAATGGCTGAGGTGTTGTTAACGGGTTCTCTGTTTATTTACTTATCAAGCCAGTATGAAATAACAGTGACTTATAGCTTTCTACTCGTGCCTATCCTTACAGTTGCCTATGCTTGTCAAGCTAAGCCATTAATTTGGTTAGGACCTATCTTAGTAGTTGGTACTTGGGCTGGAAGCCTCTTCATTAGTAAGGATTTCTTTGCCATTTTTATTGACACAGTTATTTTCTATGGGATTGGGTTTTGCTTAGGTAGGGTGACCATCGTTAATAAAGCTAATAAAGAGTTAATTGCCTCAATAGAGGCAAAGAATAAGGATCTGGAATATTACTCAAAAAAGATTGAGGAACTGACGATTAAGGAAGAAAGAAATAGAGTGTCACAAGATTTGCATGATACAGTGGGCCATATTTTCACATCAGTCATAACAAGTTTAGATGCACTTCCTTTTATATATCAGGCAGACAAAAAAGAAGCAGAAAAAAGCATAAAAGAGATTTCAGATTTAGCACGAAACGGATTGAACGATGTAAGAAAAACAATTCACCATATGTCGCCGACGAGTCATCGAACGCTTGTTGAATCAGTGAAAGAGCTGATTGCTGATTTTATGAAACATACGGCAACAGATATACAACTAAATGTCGAAGGGGAATCTGTCATAATCAGCGAAAGAGTAAAGTTTACCATTATTCGTTGTATCCAAGAAGGTCTTACAAATGCAAAAAGACATGGTCAGGCCACTTTCATTAAAGTAAATATTTCATTTAAACAGGAAGAATTGATGGTTCATATCGAAGATAATGGAAACGGCTGTGACGAATTGAATTTAGGATTTGGCTTACGCTCCATGAAAGATCGAATATCGGCATTAGCAGGTACAGTTAACTTTGATTCTAAATTGAATAGTGGCATGAAGATAACGTGTAACATACCTATGGCAAAGGAAGTTTAATGATCATGATTAAAGCGGCAATCGTTGAAGATCAAAAGATTTTAAGAAAAAGCTTGAAAATTGTGATTGAAAATATTTCTGACATTGAGATTGTTGGAACTGCGGAAAATGGAGAAGAGGCCATTGCTTTATGTGAAAGGGAAAACCTTGATGTTCTTTTAATGGATATTCAAATGCCGGTGATGGATGGGGTAAAGGCTACGGAAGAAATCAAAAAACGTTGGCCTAATATTAAAGTGATCATACTTACTACTTTTCAAGATGTTACTTACGTATTGAATGCCTTAAATGCTGGTGCAGAGGGTTATATATTAAAGGCGGTTGATCCAGAATTTTTAGTTCAGGGAATTAAACTAGTGTATCACGGAGGTTCCCTCATTCCTCAACAATTAGCCAAAGAAGTGTTTGGTCAGATAGAATTAAGTAACTCCAACTCAGATCAGGACCTTAGCTATATGAATCATCCATATGATTTGAATCATCAAGAGATAAAAGTTCTAAGATGTTTAACCCAAGGATTGTCCAATAGAGATATTTCAGAAAAAATGTATCTATCCCTGGGAACTGTGAAAAATTATGTTTCTACCATTTATTCGAAATTAAATGTAAAAAACAGATCTTCTGCGATTATTAAAGCTATGGAAGAGAGTCTTATAGGAGATAAGAAATATTAAGTAAGAGAGTGTAAGCAAAGTGAAATCGACTTTGTTTGCATTCTTTTTTGATTGCAGCCCCTTATTTAGCCAAAGGTCATTATTTGTCTTCTTTATTTATGACTTACCGGCACTACAGTAGATTACTTTTCAATTGTAGAGTATTGGGTGAGGAGGGATTAGATGAGAAACTTAAAGAGATTAATAAAATATGTCGGTGTATTCATTATTATAATACTGGTAATCGCACTTTTCAGGCCTACATGGACTTCGAATATAAAAGGGGATAACAGTATTAGTGTCTTAGAACAGGTGAAGATCAATGGCACAAAACAGCAAATCATGATTAGAGGTCGTGATCAAAATAACCCGGTCATTATATATGTACATGGGGGACCGAGTGTGTCCGAAATTCCTTATGCCAAGTACGAGGACTTATTAGAAAAGGATTTCACGGTCGTTAATTACGATCAAAGAGGAAGCGGCAAATCGTATCATTTTAATGAGGATTATTCTAACTTAACGGCAGATGTACTTGTAGATGATCTATTAGAACTTACGGATTATATTTCAAAACGATTTGGTAAAGAGAAAGTGATCTTAATAGGTCATTCTTACGGCACATACTTAGGAACAATGGCTGCTTATAAAGCTCCTGAAAAATATGAAGCCTATATTGGGGTTGGTCAGATGAGTAATATGCAAGAAAGTGAAATAGATAATTTGAATAATACGATAAGTGAAGCGAAAAAAGCCGGAAATACAGAAGATGTGAAGTACTTAGAGAGGATCGCTGAAAAAATACATGCTGGAGAGGCAGTGACTCCAAGAGGTTATGTGTATAAGTACGGCGGCGCTACAAGACTTATTAATATGTCGGATGGCGATATACTATTAAGTCGTGAATATAATTTATTAGATTCAATTCGCTATACATATGGAGTTGCTAATTCACAAGAACGACTTGTAAAAGAAACCTTGGATAAGCCGCTACCTAAGATCGTTACCAAACTTGAGTTACCATTTTATTTTGTAATGGGTAAATACGACGCTATGACTTCATCTAATGCAGCAAAAAAGTATTTTGATAAGATTGAGGCGGACCAAAAGGGGTTCATTTCTTTTGAAGAGTCAGCTCATTATCCAAATTTTGAGGAGAAGGAAAAATTTTATGAATGGATGTGCGATACATTTGTATTAAATGCTACAATCCTTCATTGATGCATTTGTTGATTTAATTAAGAAACAGCAAGCTTAAATAATCACAGAGAGGCATTGGAGATTCCTTCCGATGCCTCTCTTTATTTTATCTAGAAGACCAATAAATTAAGGCAGCAAGAAAGAAGAACCAGGGGGAGAATTGGTGTAGATTTTCAGAAGATTATCGCACAGGAAATAGTAAAAATTTAAACTTGATCTTGTGTTTGTTCAATGATAAAAAGGAAGTACTTAAAGCAAATGATAACACAATAATGATAGCAACTGGGGGTGGTCCTAATGGTAAATATCAATGGGCTATCCCTGTTTTTATTTGGAGCTTAGGATGTCTAATACATAATAAATAATCGATGCTGCATTATAAGGATTTTCCAAAGGCAATCAGGGCAAGAGAAATAATTTGTATCCGAGGGGGCGAATGCCATGAGGAGCCGAACGATTCTTATCGTTGATGATGAACCGAGATCGAGAGAAGGAATGAAGAAGATACTCGGGGTATGGGCAGCCGGTCAATATGAAATCCTCACGGCGAGCAACGGGGGAGCCGCTCTGCAGATTCTCGAGGAGACGCCTATAGAACTGATGATTACGGACATTCGTATGCCGGAAATCAGCGGCCTTGCTTTAGTGAGTCAGATGAGGGCGAAAAGGATTCAGCGTCAACCTTCCGTTATTTTTGTATCAGGTCATGCTCAGTTCGAGTATGCCCAGGAAGCGCTTCGTTTGTCCGTGGTGGACTACTTGTTGAAGCCGGTTGGCCGGGAGAAGTTGATCGCATCCGTAGAGGGTGCTCTGAAGGCAGGGGAAGAGAAGGAACATCTCATCTTCATGCGGAAGACGGCTGATCCGCAACTCATGGCTATCAGGGATGAAGAGGCCGTATTAAGCGAAGCTGTCCGTCAGGCGATGCACTATATAGAGACACATATAGATGAAGTGATAAGTCTGCAGGAAGTTGCCGGGCATGTGCATCTGAACGGGAGTTATTTTAGCGCACTTTTCAAGGAGCAATGCCAGATCAATTTTAGCGAATATGTCACCCGTAGGAAATTACAGAAAGCGAAAGAATTGCTGCTGAAGACGAATCTGCCTATCGCAGAGATCGCTTGCCGTAGCGGTTATCAGAGAGTCAATTATTTTAATAAACTGTTCAAAGAATATGAAGGAATGAGTCCGGGGCGGTATCGATCGATGAGGAACGGAATGGAGGCCCAAATTCAATAGTGACTCAGTTAAATATACAGATTGTAGAGATGCCAGGGGAGAGGTCCATGGTGTCTTTTTTGAATTTGAACTGATCAGGTTTTGAAAAAAATGAAGCCAACGTGTAAGTTTGGATTCAAAAACCATACTTTGTGAACGCGGTTTTATGTAATTTGCCCAAAATCCAAAAATAGTGGAACTTTCCCCAAACACAGGCTCCTTATGCACAGAGAGTATAGGATTTATAATTGTGTATGCGGTTACACAAAAACCGAACAATGAGATAAAAAAGGGGAGGAAAAAGTATGAAAAAAATGAAACGTGTTTTAGTAGGACTTTCTTTACTGCTTGTAATGTCATCCGTACTCGCAGCGTGTGGTGGAAAATCAAATTCATCGAACGCGCCGAACTCAAGTCCAGCCCCAACAACCAACAATTCTAATACTCCACCACCGTCAAATGAGAAGGTTACTGTAAATCTCTGGAGCTTCACGGACGAGATTCCTAACATGACGGAAAAGTACATTGCAACTCATCCTGACGCAAATGTGGAATTTAAAACAACAGTAATCGCAACTACCGATGGAGCTTATCAGCCAGCTCTTGACCAGGCTCTGGCCGGAGGCGGCAAAGATGCCCCTGATATTTATGCAGCTGAATCTGCATTCGTGCTTAAGTATTCGCAAGGCGATGCATCCGACTATGCAGCAAACTATGCTGACCTGGGTCTTGACGACCAAATGGTTAAGGACGCAGGCATCGCTCAATATTCAGTTGATATCGGCAGCAAAGACGGCCAACTGAAAGCCCTCGGCTATCAAGCGACCGGTGGCGCCTTTATCTATCGCCGTTCACTTGCGAAAGAGACATTTGGAACGGACGATCCAGCTACAATCAAGAATGAAGTTGGACCTGGCTGGGATAAGTTCTTCGAAGCTGCTGCGAAGCTGAAAGCTAAAGGATACGGTATCGTATCTGGCGACGGCGACATTTGGCACCCAATCGAGAACAGTTCTGACAAGGGTTGGATTGTCGATGGCAAGCTTCATATCGATCCGAAGCGTGAACAGTTCCTTGATCTCGCCAAGAAGCTGAAGGATAATGACTACTTTAATGATACTCAAGACTGGCAGGAAGGTTGGTTTGCAGATATGTCCGGTACTGGACCTAAACCGGTCTTCGGTTTCTTCGGTCCTGCATGGCTCATCAACTATACATTGAAAGATAATGTGAAAGATACTTTTGGTGACTGGGCTGTTACTGAGCCGCCAACAGGCTTTTTCTGGGGAGGCACATGGCTGCTCGCTAACAAGGATGTAGCCAAGGACGATGCTAAGAAACAGGCAGTAGCAGACTTTATCAAATGGGTTACGCTCGATACTTCTGACACGGGCCTCCAATATTACTGGGCTAACGGCACAATGAAGGATGGCGAGCAAGGTACGAAGGACAGCGTCGCATCCTCCGTCGTTATGTCAAATTCAAATGGCGAAACAGCATTGGTCGGCGGGCAGAACATGTTCGACGTGTTCGTTCCAGCTAACGCTAACGCTTCAGGTAAGAACTTGACCCAGTATGACGAGTCTATTAACACTATCTGGCGCGATCAAGTACGTCAATATACAGCAGGTAGCAAGGATCGCAATGCTGCGATCGCAGACTTCAAACAGCAAGTCAAAGACCAACTTGGCATTGATAGCGAATAAGAAGGAATTGGAGGGGCGGGGGAGTTCCCCCGCCCCTTTCCATATCAACTAGTGAGGTGAGGGCCATGCGTCGCAAAAATGTCAACTATTCGAGATTCGGCTATATTTTTACCTTTCCGTTTGTAGTTGCATTTCTGATTTTTTCGCTATATCCAATTTTATACACCGCAGTTATTGGATTCACCGATATGAAGGGATTAATACCAAAACCAATCCACATTATGGATAACCCTTTTCAGAACTTTAAAGATCTCCTCTTTGATAATCCCTTGTTCATTAAGTCTCTGCAAAACACGGCATTGCTCTGGATTGTCAACTTCGTCCCTCAGATCGGTCTTGCGCTTTTACTCACTGCATGGTTCACGAATCGGCGCCTTAACATAAAGGGACAGGGAGCATTCAAGGTTCTGCTCTATATGCCTAATATTATCACTGCGAGTACGATCGCCGTACTCTTTAGCTCTCTGTTTGCATATCCGATGGGTCCCATAAATAGTTTATTTCAGATGCTAGGATGGTCCGACGCTCCAATCTACTTCCTCCAGAGTAAGGCGACAGCGCGTGGTATTGTGTCGTTCATCCAGTTCTGGATGTGGTACGGCAACACGATGATTATTCTGATTGCAGGAGTTATGGGCATAAATCCGGCTCTCTTCGAGTCTGCAGCGATCGACGGCGCGAACGGAGTTCAAACCTTCTTCCGGATTACGCTGCCGAGTTTGCGTACGATATTGTTGTTTACCCTGATTACATCGATGGTCGGCGGTCTTACGATGTTCGATATTCCGCAGCTGTTCCTTAATGGCGGACCAGACAGCTCCACGACTACCGCAACCATGTTCATCTATGGGCAGGCCTTCAAAGGCAGTTATATGTATAACCGTGCAGCAGCGGCGAGTATGATCCTGTTCGTGATCGCTGCGATATTGTCAGGCCTAGTGTTCTATTTAATGCGGGATCGTGATGCGGCTAAAATAAAAAAAGCGGAAAAAATGTATAGACGGTCTGCTCGTGCAGCAGCTGAGAGGGAGGTGTAACACATGGAAGAGACTAAAAGAAGCGGATCCGCTGGCTTGAAATTAAGTAAAGTGATTATCTATATTGTCTGCATTGCTTTGGCGATTCTCAGCATCTTTCCGTTTTGGATCATGTTTGTAAACGCCACACGCTCATCTGTTGAAATCCAAAGGGGTCTTTCACTACTTCCTTCTACCCACTTTATGGATAACTGGCATGTGTTGATCAATAAGAGCTTCGATCCGATTCAAGGATTCTTGAACTCATTCATTATTTCTGGTTCAGCGACAATCCTAACGGTCTACTTCTCGTCCCTGG
Organism: Paenibacillus lutimineralis; assembly: GCF_003991425.1. NCBI lineage: Bacteria > Bacillati > Bacillota > Bacilli > Caryophanales > Paenibacillaceae > Paenibacillus > Paenibacillus lutimineralis. The sequence goes on along the minus strand of NZ_CP034346.1, from coordinate 5,608,092 downwards.
CAGCCTATGGACTCGTTACTTACAATTGGAAACTACGTAATGCATTTTTTACCTTTATCCTGTGTATCATGATGATTCCTTCTCAAGCAAGCGCAATTGGATTCTATCAGTTCATGTATAAGCTGCACTGGACGAACAACTTCCTTCCATTGATTCTACCTGCGATTGCGGCGCCGGCAGTGGTGTTCTTCATGCGCCAATATTTGCTGGCAACGTTGTCGCTAGAAATCGTGGAAGCAGCGCGTGTAGACGGTTCTGGTGAATTCAAAACGTTCAACCGAATTATTCTCCCGTTGATGATTCCGGCAGTAGCGACGCAGGCTATCTTTGCCTTTGTAGGTAACTGGAACAACCTGTTCATGCCGCTGATTCTGTTGACACAGAAGGAAAAATATACGATGCCGATCATGGTGAGCTTGCTGAAAGGCGATATTTACAAGACGGAATTTGGCTCGATATACCTAGGTCTGGCTTTGACGGCATTACCACTGTTCATTGTGTACTTCCTGTTGTCCCGTTATATCATCGCGGGCGTAGCATTGGGGGGAGTCAAAGAATAACCCCGTCATACAGGTAACAAGCAAATAAAGCCCTTTACCAGCAAAATAAACTCGTATTGAGTAAATACAAGTCTTATAAGAGTCAAGTGAATCCTTGGATCATTTCCTGGCATTTGCTTGGCTTTTTTTAATTAAACCCTTTCATAATGAGATCCCAATGATGGTTTGAGCCTCTCCAATCCCTGCCTGATGGAATTGTGACAGAAGAAACACGTTGCAATCCCCAATCTTCATAAATGACGCCCTTTCCCCGCTGATTATGGAGATTAACTATGAGCATCCTGAAATCTCTGTGCGAAATGTTATATAAAGCTTGTTCTAGGAGCCGCGCCTCCGAACTTGAAGTGTGTGTACGCACGAAACAAACGGGGCCGGTTTTTATCGTATTTAAAAATCTAGATATCCTACGGTCAACTTGCTCTTTAAACTGGGGGTAGAGTTGGTTGGGATTATAATGAACGGGGAAATCATGATACGAATCTACTTGGTATACCGTATCACGTAAAACATAGTGATTATCGACTATGTTTATATGACGCAAATTGTTCAATTCCATAAATCCATTGAACCTTGTGTTGAGAAGATGGGAAAGTTTCGGTGAAGAATTGGTAATGAACCAATCAAGTGGACCACTAAATCTGCGGAGTCCCAATCTTCTTAATTGATGTGCAGTCTGGCACATTGCTCCAAGGCTGATAAAGGCATGGTAAGTTCCTCTGTTTTGATCCCAGTCCAATGATCTTCACCTCAAATTCAAATAATTGGGCGAATATACGCGAATACATAGCATTTCCCCTACTCATTTCCTATTGTATGGGTATCTAGGAATTTAGCCTGTTCAAATGCCTAGATGATAATTTTTTGCTGAAAAGGAGGTGTAGTATTGCAATTGCTCGCGCAGCATCCAGTTTCCGCCGATATTTGTGAGAAAAGATTCGTACTAAAGAATATAACGGATACGCTGGGACACCATATAATGTGGATACAGTTACGGAAAATTGCAAATCTTTAAGAGGTAAGGATTCGAGAAATATTGACACCTGCCACTTTTTACAATAATCTTAATTAAAGTGTATGTTTAAAAAGTCAGACTTTCAGCACCGAGAAGGTTGGATGAAGCTAGGGCATGAGGAGCGGAGCGTACGTAATTTGTACGTGAGCACCGGAAGGCTCGGTTGAATTCAAGATTCGATGTCGAATATGCTGCAAGTGATACTTCGTGATCAAAGGGGGACTTTTTAAACAACCTCTAAAAGAACGAAAGGGTGACCCAACTGAAATGAAGTACTAATCCTATTTGTTGAAGAGAACAATTGACGGTGATTTTAAGCAGACCCATACTGCTTAATTTGTGATGCCATCAATTGTTAATTTTCAGAATAGGATTGGATTTCTATAGTTGGCCTGAAGGAGCACTCTTATAAGAATCTCTTTTGGTGTACACCTATATATAAATGCCTCCTATTCTGTATGGACATAGGGGGCATTTTTTGTCTCCTGTACGAATGAAGGGAGATGTTCATATGTTCTTACTAGAAGCACAACATATTAAGTATTATGTACAAGACCGTTTATTACTGGATATTGACCGGCTGCAAGTTTATAAAGATGCCCGGATTGGCTTGGTGGGCCGCAATGGCTGCGGGAAGACAACGCTGCTGCAAATTTTAGCGAATCAGATTGTTCCGGATGAAGGGCATGTTGTTAGGCATGTTCAATGTGAACTGCTGCCTCAGCTCAAACGGAGCGATGCGACCAAGAGCGGTGGTGAAGTTACACAGGAATACATTCAACAGGCGCTGGTCAGAGATCCGGTGCTGTTATTTGCAGATGAGCCAACGACGAACCTGGATACAGAGCATATCGAGTGGATTGAGAAGAAGCTGCGAGAGTGGCAAGGGGCATTTATTGTGGTCTCCCATGACCGGGCGTTCCTGGACGCGCTCTGCACATCGATCTGGGAAATCCATGAAGGCAAGATGAAGGAGTATATTGGGAATTACAGTGATTACCTTAAGCAGAAGGAATTAGAGCAGGACCAGCGGCAAGCGGCTTATGAGAAGTATGAGAAGAAGAAAGCACAGCTGGAGGAAGCCTTAAGGCTGAAAGAGAGAAAGGCCGAAAGAGCGACTAAGACTCCCAAGAAAGTAAGTAATTCAGAAGCGCGGATTACAGGAGCCAAGCCTTACTTTGCTAAAAAACAAAAGAAGCTGCAGCAAACGGCCTCCGCGATTGAGACAAGGCTGGAAAAACTCGAAAAGGTCGAAAAGGTGCGAGAGCTGCCGCCCCTAAAAATGGATCTGCCAAACGTAGATACGTTTATGAATCGTATCATTATTCGTATAGAAGATGTAGTAGGCAGAATCGGCGAACGAAAATTGTGGGATCCTGCCAGCTTTCAGATTCGGGGTGGTGACAAATTAGCGGTCACAGGTCCGAATGGCAGTGGGAAGACGACGCTAGTGAAGAAGATCATCAGGGAAGAGGCGGGCGTGACCCTTTCTCCCTCGGTGAAGGTAGGCTACTTCAGCCAAAATTTAAATATACTTGATCTGGATAAGACGATTCTGGAGAATGTGCAATCGTCTTCGAAGCAGACGGAGACCGTAATACGGACGGTCCTGGCCAGGATGCACTTTTTTAGAGAGGACGTATATAAGCCAGTCTCTGTGCTAAGTGGGGGAGAGCGGGTGAAGGTGGCGCTAACCAAGCTGTTCCTGAGCGATATCAATACGCTGATTCTGGATGAACCGACGAATTTTCTGGATATGGAAGCTGTGGAAGCGTTGGAGTCACTTCTCAAGGAGTATGAAGGCAGCGTCATCTTCGTCTCTCATGACCGTCGCTTTATTGATCATGTGGCTACGCGGGTTCTGACGATTCATGATCAGAAGATGGAACTGTTCGAAGGGACGTTACAGCAGATGAAGCAAGCACCTCCTAAGAGCAGTCATGATGCGGAGAAAGACCGCTATCTCTTGCTCGAGACGAAAATATCAGAAGTGCTAAGCCGTCTAAGCCTCGAACCGTCCCAGGAGTTAGAGATGGAGTTCCAGCGGCTGCTAAAAGAAAAGAGAGACATGAGTCGATAAAAAATCAGCAGGATAGAGCCACTCGGCTTTATCCTGTTTTTTTATGCAAAATAGCGGCTTAGATGTAAGAGGTTAGAATGGATTGCTCAGGGAAGGAATGCCTAAGGCAATTGATGAATAGTAAGCTTGGAGTTTGGAAGTAGATTCCTGATTGAGTCAGGAGAAAGCCCATGATATAATTAATAATGATAATCATTATCAATTAAGAGTTGATTATGAATTATCAAATTTTATTTTGATTTGCCTTTTTACAATTATCATTAACAGTATTTCAAACTACCCGCTGCTGTTACGCGACGTTTTGCGGACGGCGGCTTTTTATTTTAGTAAGGTGGGGAGCAGATATTATGGACAATTTATTGGAAGTAAAGGACTTGGCGATTTCATTCAACACAAGGGAAGGAGAGGTGCAGGCTATCCGCGGCGTTAACTTTCATGTAGATAAGGGGGAGACACTGGCTATCGTCGGCGAGTCAGGCTCGGGCAAAAGTGTGACATCCCAAGCTGTGATGCAGCTCGTACCCCAGCCGAATGGAATATATAAGCGGGGTGAGATCTGGTTCGACGGTCAGCAACTGATTGGGAAGACGGAGAAGCAAATGCAGCGGATTCGCGGCAAAGAGATCGGAATGATCTTCCAGGACCCGATGACGTCGCTGAATCCGACGATGAAAGTGGGCAAACAGATCACGGAGGTGCTTCATACCCATGCGAAAATGTCCAGACAAGCAGCGTACCGGAGAGCGGTCGAGCTGTTGGACTTGGTAGGGATTCCGGAGCCGGAGCGACGGTTTCAGCGGTATCCGCATGAATTTAGCGGCGGGATGCGACAGCGGGTAGTGATTGCCATTGCGTTGGCAGCCAGTCCAAAGCTATTGATTGCCGATGAACCGACCACGGCGCTGGACGTTACGATTCAGACGCAAATTCTGGAACTAATGAAGGATTTACAGCGGAAGATCGGGACGGCGATTATTTTTATCACGCATGACCTGGGCGTCGTGGCTAAAATGGCCGATCGTGTCGCGGTGATGTACGCTGGGCAGATCGTGGAGACAGGGACGGCTGAGGAAATCTTCTACGATCCACGGCACCCTTATACGTGGGGACTCCTGGCTTCGATGCCGAGCCTCGACGGGCAAGGAGGGAAGCTGGCTTCAATCCCTGGTACACCACCAGATCTGATTCGTCTGCCGAAGGGGGATGCTTTTGCTCTGCGCAGCCAATATGCGATGAAGATCGATTACGAGCAAGAGCCCCCTTTATACCGGGTATCGGATACCCATATAGTGAAATCATGGCTGATGCATCCTCATGCTCCGACGGTTACCCCGCCTGAAGCGATAGCCCGAAAACGGCGCCTTTTGGAGGGAGTCTATGAGTATCCAGTTTTAGTTACAGAACTCAATTGACAATGATAATCATTATCAATTATACTCCGATATATCAAGTCACTCTGATGGAGGAGTTGAAGAGATTGAGTAAAATTGTCATCGTTTACGCCAGCTTGACCGGTAATACAGAGGAAATGGCCGAACTGATCGCCGAAGGTGTGCGCAGTACAGGGGCAACCGCGGATTTGAAAATGGTGGAGGACTGCAATGCTATCTGCCTGCTTGAATATGATGCTTACCTGCTAGGAGCCTATACTTGGGGGGACGGGGAGATTCCTGATGAATTCGAGGACTTCTTGGACGAAATGAAAGAACTGGATTTGCAAGGGACCCGCAGCACTGTCTTTGGAAGCGGAGATACCACTTATCGGCTGTATTGCGGTGCCGTCGATGAAGTGGAGCAGCGGCTTAAGGACTCTGGTGTTGTGGTTGTGCAAGAAAGCTTGAAGGTAGAGTATGGGCCAAGCGGGGAAGAGAAGGTGCTATGCCGGGAATTCGGGGCAAATTTCGCCAAAAGCCTGGAGGGACTGCATCAAGCATGATGAGACGGATTGCGGATGGTCAGAAGCATGATATAGCCGGGGAATCACTGGATTTGCAGGCATCGTTGGATTACGTCAGGCTGCTGTCCGATGCCAGGGAGAGTGAAATTCAAGGGACGGGCGAGAAGGAACGGGACGCAGTGGTATCACCAGGAATCGCCTGGGCCTGATAAATTTTAAGCCGTCCAATTATCGGCCTTCCGTTCCACAAACCGGTCTAACATTACACAAATGTAATTGAACTGAAATGAAGCTCGATTCCTTACTGATGCTGCTCTGTTATAAAGTGAAGGCAAGAAGAGGAGAGAGAGTCGTATTTCCCGCAGTCTTGAAGGCTGGTGAACCTACGGTAATTGGTGCGAATGAACTCCCTGAGAAAGTAAAGGAGAAATCAGCCTCAAGTGAACATAGGTTTATGAATTTGTTGATTGGCCTGTATGGAGTTTGTATGTTTTACTCTATACAGGCTTTTTATTTGCTCCAAAATATGTAGATAATAGTAAGAAAGACAGCTTATTTATGATGTGAATTATAGGTTAGGTGATGACTATGTATCGAATATTGTTAGTGGAAGATGATCAATCGCTTGCGGAATTACTGTCCGGTCATTTGCAGAAATACGATTATGAATGTAAGGTTTGCTCTGACTTTAACGATATATCGGGGGAGGTTGAGCAGTTCGATCCCCATCTGATTCTGCTGGATATTAATTTACCGAAATATGATGGTTTCTATTGGTGCCGGAAAATCAGGCAATTCTCAATCTGTCCGATCATCATTATCTCTGCACGCAGCAGTGAGGTGGAGCAGATCTATGGCATAGAGAATGGGGCTGATGACTATATTACCAAGCCCTTCTCGCTAGAAGTGGTGGTCGCTAAGGTGAACGGGCAGATTCGTAGAACTTACGGGGATTATGCTGCCAATCCATCGGAGCGTACAGTCGTTCGCGGTGAGCTGAAGCTGTATCTGGAGAGCCTGATCCTGGAATACCAGGAACAACAAGTGTCGTTGACCAAGAAGGAAGCTATGCTGGCCAGTATGCTGCTAGAGAATGCTCCAAAGGTGCAGAGCCGGGAGACCCTGCTCTCCAAGCTATGGGATGATGAGAGCTTCGTGGAGGAGAATACACTCAATGTGAATATCGCTCGACTCCGCAAGAAGCTGAAGGATGTCGGGGCCGATGCCGGAATTGAGGCCGTGCGCGGTGTTGGGTACCGCTTGATAGAGGAACCGATATGAAGCTGTTTATCAAGGACCATCTGTCTATTGTAATACTATATATAGTTACATTTCTCGGCTTATTTCTTCTATATGATTGGCTGGATGGGTTTGAGGTCGATGGGAAGGTTTATTTTGTCTTTGTAAGTTTGGTTCTTTTGTTATTATTTCTTCTTTATCGGTACTTCACGCATCGGAAGGTGTATAGGCAGTTATCCTCCAGACCGACCAAGCCAGAGGATATGCTCATTCAGAATCCGCACTCGGTTCTGGAGGAAGCCTATGCCCAGAGTATGTACGCCAATTTACAGCTATATCATTCCCAAATGAACCATTTGAAGAATCGACAACAAGAATATCAGACAATGCTGGGTCATTGGGTGCACCAGATTAAGACTCCGGTGTCAGTCATCAGTATGCTCACACAGATGAATGAAGGCAATGAAGATTTCGCTAAGATACAGGCATCCGTTAACAAGATCAATTACAATTTATCGCAGATCCTGACTTATCTTCGCACAGAGGATTTTGCCGCAGACCTTAAAATTGAGCAGGTGCCGCTAAGAAATGCCATGTCTGAAGTGATCAACGATTTGAAGGATTTCTTCATCTCCAGCTCCGTCTATCCGAGCGTCTCTATCGAAGGAGATTTATCAGTCTATACAGATCGAAAATGGCTGAAAATCATGTTATATCAGGTCATGAATAATGCCATTAAGTACAGCGAACCAGACAAGAACGTCCAAATGGCAGCAAAAATAGCGGAGGATGCCGTTGTACTTAGTATTACGAATGAAGGAGCCGGGATCGAGCCGAGTGATCTATACCGGGTGTTTGATTTGTTCTTTACTGGTGAGAATGGACGAAGGTTCGGCGAATCTACAGGAATGGGATTGTACCTGGTGAAGAAAATAGCTGATATGCTGCAACATGAATATAAGCTGGAATCGATTGTCGATGGGGCTACTACATTTTATCTATATTTTAAAAATCATGATTAAGGTCATGATTTTTTTGTATCAAGATTTTTTAATATTACGAACTTGTAAGGGAACTGAAATGAACGTGAATGGTTGGCTGGTCGTACATCACTTATGATGAAGATGCTTTGAAAGGCAGAGGCTCAGTATACGACAACGAAGTAAGGAGATTTTATGAGTATGAAAATATTACAAGTGCATCAACTTGAGAAAATATATGTTGGTAAAGTGAACTATACGGCGTTGAACGACGTCTCCTTTGATCTGGAGCAAGGAGATTTCGCGGCGATTATGGGGCCTTCCGGAAGCGGCAAGACGACACTGTTGAATTGTATTTCCACGATTGATATTCCCAGCGGTGGAGAAATTACCGTGAATGGACAGCATCCTCACTCCCTGAATGATGGAGAGTTGGCCAAGTTCAGACGGAATGAGCTGGGCTTTGTGTTTCAGGACTTTAACCTGGTTCATACGCTGACGGTCCGGGAGAATATTCTTTTGCCGCTTACCTTAGACAGCGTTCCTGTACCTGAGATGGAGCGGCGCCTGGAGCAAGCAACCTCACTGCTGGGGATCGAGTCATTGCTGCCGAAGCGTACCTTCGAGATTTCTGGGGGACAGGCACAGCGGGTGGCCGTTGCCAGAGCAATTATCCATCAGCCTTCGCTGCTGCTTGCGGATGAGCCTACAGGAAATCTGGATACGAAATCGGTCAAAGATGTGATGGAGCTGTTCAAGTCCATTAACCAGACCCTGCAGACGACGATTCTTATGGTTACTCATGATCCCTATGTGGCGAGCTTCTGTAACCGTGTTATTTTCATTAAGGACGGCAAGCTATATAACGAGATCCACCGCGGCAACCATCAGGGGGATTTTTACCAAAATATTATGGACACCTTGACTTTCCTTGGAGGTGGGCGTAGTGACATTCAATAACATTGTACTGAACAATATTTTACGGGATAAATGGACGTACTTCGCTTATTTTCTAAGCAGCGTATTTTCAATTTTCATCTTTTTCTCGTTCTCAGTATCGATGTTCCATCCCGATCTATCGGTTATTGCGAATGGTTCATCTCTATCCTTGGCGATGATGGTCGGCACGGTGCTGGTGTATTTATTCTCATTTGTGTTCATCTCCTATTCGGTCATGTCATTTATGAGGATAAGGCAGAAAACGCTCGGGCTATTCGTCATTATGGGGGCTTCCAAGCGGCAGATTAAGAAGATGGTCTTCCGAGAAAATATGTTCATCGGCATCGCGGCGATCATTGCTGCGCTTGTGTTAGGACTGGTATTTGCTCCATTATTTCTGATGGTGACGCGGAAGGTTATGCAGGTGGAAGGATTTGCGATGTATTTTCCAATCAAGGCTATCGTCTTAACCTTGGTAATGTTCTTTATTTTGTTCTTGCTCGTCTCCTTCTTCTCTCCGATATTCATCCGAAAGCAAAGAATCATTCAGTTGCTCAAGTCGGATAAGAGAATTGAGGCAGAGGTCCGCTTCTCCCCAATCACGTTGATTCTTGCTTTGATCGCAACGGGAGGAACCCTGTCTATGATGACGATTGGGCGCAATGCAGCGTTCGTGCGTCAGATATCGGGTAACACGCTGGGGGTACTTTCCTTATTCATCGTCTTTGTAATCGGATTGTATTTCTTATATATGCAGTTATCCTTGTTCGTGTTGAAGCTCGTTCAGAAGCAGCAGCGTTATCTTCAGAAGACGAATATGCTTACCATATCCGCAATGAAGTCGCAGTTACGAAGTAACGTGAAGATGATGTATCTTGTCTCATTGCTCCTTATGGGAACATACTTCTCCATTGTGGGATTGTATAGTGCGAATGTTAATGTAGAGCAGAATACGAAGGCGAATTATCCGTATGACTACATGTATGTGTCTCAAGCGGATAACCTGCGTGAATCGGAGCATGTGGAGTTGCTGCAGCAAAACTTGCAAGATCAGGTTGGCTATGCCCCTTATAAATATGATGTTCTCTATATTGATGAGCATGGGAGGCAGGCCATCATCTCTCTTAGTAACTACAATGAAGGGATTCAAGGGCTGGGTGGAGAACCCATCTCCTTAGATAAGGATGAGATTTATGCGATTAACGTTCTGCCTAAGGAGAAGACGGATCTCAACATTCCTGCCCCTATGCAGAAGATCTTTCAGCAGACGAATATGAATCCTCAGGTTGTGGGGGGAAGTAGGCAGAATATCATGCCTACCGGTTACTTCAATCGTCTCATGGTGGTATCGAATCAGGACTACATGAAGATAGAACGGATGCAAGGCTTGAATCTGCTACATGTATTTGCATATAACGTTGATAACTGGAAAGAGGATGTAGCTACGACACAGGCCCTAATAGACCGCATCGGATTCAGTGATCATGGGGAATTTGGCTTCTTCAGCGCTGGGGATCTGTTCTATGTGGAGAAAAGCTCGAAAAATTTAATGTTCTATGTAGGCTTTATGCTCAGCTTGATATTTATGATCGCGGCGCTCAGTATGATCTATTTCCGACTGATTACGGATTTGGACAAGGAACGTGAGAAATATAAGGGCATTATGAAGATCGGGCTGTCCAAGAAGGAGCTGTCTTCGATCGTGTCGAGGCAACTTGCTGTGTTAATATTCGTGCCTTTTGTTGTGGCAAGCTTGTTCTTCCTAATTGGTGTGGCCTTCCTGCGTGATGTCATCGGCGGTTCTTTAGATAGTGTTACAGCAGCCAGCTTTGTTATCTTCTTGGTCATTCAATGCTTGGGTTACCTGGCAGTGAACAACAGATATAGAAGAGCATTGATTAAGGATTTGGTATAAAAAATGGCGCTAGAACGGATCAACTCATCTCCGACTAGAGCCCTAATAAGCAACAGCCTCTTGGAATCACCAGGAGGCTGTTGCTGTATGTGGATATTGGGTCCCTAAATGCTCTTACTTCAAGCTCCCGGTAGGGAACTTGAACAGGTCGTCGACTTTGACCGGTTGGCCAGTACGGATGGAGCGATTGGCTGCAATGCCGGTCATGATCGACATTGCTCCGTCGATATGTGAAGCGGCACGGTTGAAGCGATCCTCCTGCTTCTTATCGAAAATATCCCCCAGCATAACTGGGTCGCCACCGCCATGGCCGCCGACGCCTTGCTCAATCTCAACGCGATATGGCGCTGCGAAGTGAGGGTAGATCATGATGTCCATGCCCTGTAATGCGCCTTCATCCGCCTTATCGCCACCGGAATTGACGTAAGATTGCTCGGTGATTCGTACTTCCATACGGCCCTTTGTACCATTGAATACGATGATGAAGCCTTCCCATGGCAGGTAAGCATTCAGCGAATAGTTCATCACCGTCTTGTTCTTGTATTTGACCATCACGCTCATCGTATCTTCAATACTGATATTGTCTCCGAATACGCTCTGATCGCGTTGGTAGCCATCCTCATGCTCGGCATCGAGGTACATGCTCTTCAAATGCTCATTCTGGTCGAGATGGATCGCGAACGGATCGTCCTTTGCCGCTTCGCTGCCGTAAGCGCGTTGATAAAATTCAGTAACTCCACGCTTCTCAGCATTCTCCCTGCCATAGAAGCGTAGATCGCCCATGGCAAATACGGTGTCTGGTCTGGAATCCAGCCAGAAATTCATCAGGTCGAAATGGTGTGTAGACTTGTGTACGAGCAGTCCGCCGCTGTTCCGTTTATCGCGATGCCATCTACGGAAGTAATCGGCGCCATGCTGGGTGTTAAGCAGCCATTCGAAGTTGACCGACAGAATTTCGCCGATAGTTCCATCCATGATCACTTCACGAATCTTCGTATTATGCGGCGCATAGCGGTAGTTGAACGTCACGCGCAGGTTCCGCCCGGTGCGTTCGATTGCATCGTAGATCTCCTGACATTTCTCTTCATCCACTGTCATCGGCTTCTCGGAGATGACGTCACAGCCGAGCTCCATCGCGCGGACGATATATTTATGATGTGTACGGTCAATCGAGCATACAAGCACGAAATCCGGTTTTGTATCCCCGATCATCTGATCGAATTTCTCAGTCTTATAAGTAGGAACCTCATGATAATGGTATTTCTCTTGTAATAGTTTATTCGCATAATTCATTCTAGTTTGATTGACATCGCAAATCGCGACCAGCTCTGAAGTCTCTTTGAAAGTAGTTACCAACTCACTATAGAAAAACTCTGCTCGACCTCCGGTACCTACGATGACGTATTTCTTCTTGGACAAGATGATCACTCCATTTACATTGGTATAAATCTATTTTATAGTATATGAAATGCAAGAATCTAAGCATTTATTAGTCATTTCAATAAAAACTATGCATATTTTATCCAAAATTTCATGTTCAAAAAGTTCAGTTTTCAGCACCGAGAAGGTAGGGATGTTCTGTGAGTACAACACCATACTTTGCTGTAGAGCAGATCAAGCGAACCGGCCATTTTAATATGGATTCCGATCATTTTCATGAGAGCTATGAAATCTATTATTTACTGTCCGGAGAACGGTACTACTATATTAATGATCGGGTTTATGCTCTGCAGGTCGGCGATCTGCTGTTCATTAACAAGAACCATTTACACCGAACGACAAGCAAGGGACGGTCCTCCCATGAGCGGATATTGGTTAATTTCGATGACCTGTTCATTGAGCCGTTGCTGGGCCGGGGAGTGGGGGAGCTGCCTCTGTATCACGGGGAGAGCTTCTTGCTTCGTCCAGATGTACATGAGCAGGGGCGGATTGAAGATCTGTTCCATACCATGCTGCGTGAGCAGAAGGAGGCAAGAAGCGGGTCAACAGAATATTTGCTTGCTTTGCTTCTACAGATGCTAATTCTTATGACCCGTATCCGCGAAGCCAAGCCGGAGCCGGTTCCGCCTGAATCGAGCGAGAAGCAGCGCAGAGTGTACCGCATCATAGAATATCTGAATAAGGAATATATGCAGAAGCTGACTTTACCGGAGATTGCTGAGCAATTCTATATTAGCGAGACCTACCTTTGCCGTATTTTCAAGCAGACTACGGGCTTTACCGTCATTGAATATTTGAACTATATTCGAATTCGGGAAGCGCAGACCCTGTTGCGGGAGACGGATGATAAGATAACGAGGATTGCTGAGGAGACGGGCTTTGACAGCATTGCTCATTTCGGCAGGGTGTTCAAGCAGATTGTGAAGCGTTCTCCGCTGCAGTACCGCAAGCAGAATCAGATGTAAAGGTGAAGAAATACTTCGTGGAAGGCATATCGACGACGGGGTTGAAGGGGGAGGAGATATAGTAAATCCCGATGATTGCGATAATCATCGGGATTTTAATTTTAGATTTAAGATTGGATAGGGGCGGCCCTCGCCATCGGTCGGTTTCTCGCCGACAACGGTAAAGCCGCTTTTTAAGTAGAACCATGAGGCGTTCTCATTGTCTTTATTCACATCCACGCTCGTTACTCCATAATCGTCGATCAAAGAGCGGATAATTTGTTTCCCCAACCCTTTTCCGGTAAGATCGGGATCTAGAAATAACATTTCGAGATGGGATTCATGAACCCCTGAGAATCCGATGAATCGATCTTCAATATACCATAGCCGTACATCAAGATGTGGAAAGTATAAAGGAATCTCTTCCTTTAGCTTGAGCCTATCATCGACAGCCAAGAAATGATGGGTAACTATAACAGACCTCTCCCATAGATCCAGAATAAGACCATAATCCTTCTCCGATGCTTTTCGATTATGCATGTTAGTTGTCTCCTCTCATATGGCTTGTTGTTATTATAGCATCTCAAGTAAGAATCAGGATGATTTCAGCTTTTTCATCGGGAAATAAAAAAGATGCTCCCTAGTACCTGTCCGGGAGACATCTTATGAATGTTAGCTAGCATCTGCTTATTTACTCTGGACGTGCAATCGCGAAAATTCCACCTAGCTTCGAATAGTTGTTGCCAGCAAGGCGGCTGACCGGCTTGAGCTTCTCGGCATCAATTCGCCCATTCTCGTACAGATTGTCCTCGATATGGAAGCATACGACCTTGCCTATAATAAGGTCACAGGTCGGGGATGAAGGCGTTCCGCCCAACTCAATCGCTCTCTCCAGCACGCATTCCATACGGATTTTAGCTTCAGCTATACCTGGGACTTTGATCTTTTCGCTGGGGACGGTGGTGAGCTTGGCAAGTTCTACTTCACTCTCTTCCGGCGGAAGATTGGCAGCCGTCTGATTGATCGCTTCGATATAATCCTCATCTGAGATATGAACGACAAACTCTCCCGTCTCCATGATATTTCTTGAAGTATCCTTATAATCGCCTTGTTTCCGTTGAATCGATACAGAGATCATTGGCGGGTCTGCGGTCACGACATTGAAATAGCTGAACGGAGCGGCATTCACTACGCCAGCATTGGACTGTGTTGTAATGAACGCTGTAGGGCGCGGGATGATGCTGCCAATTAGCAGCTTATAATTGTCTCTTTCCGCCTGATTTTCCGGGTAGATCGTTAACATAGGTCACCTCTGCTTGTGTAGTATTTTAGTGTACCCTGGGATTCGGATTCAATAAGAAAGCGGACCAGGGAAGGTAATTCAGACTGATCGATCAGGCTCATGCAAAAATCAATCCGTTTGAATCTCTAACGAAACTATAGATCGCTATTTCGCCAAAAACAGCGAGGAAAACGAAACTCCATATCGTTAGTTGAGAGAAATGCAGACTTTAGGCCACCTTTTTGCTTCAATAGCGATACTCAGTTTCGTTACAATTCGGAGCAGCCTTTTTCGGCCTAAATAGCGATACCCAGTTTCGTTAGAGAAGTCAATGATTGTAGGAGTTTCTGGAGTACGACACTCTATTGCTAATGAATTGATAAATTAAGTAACTTTATAAAAGTAAGTATAACACGACATTTTTTAAAGATAAAGCTATCCATGGGGAAGGATGAACTCACAGATGATACGATATTTCCAGCAAACATGGTATATTAGCACCAGCATATTATTTTTTAGGATAAAGGAGAGATTCCTGTGTATAGTAAGCTGAGTGCCTATTGTACCTCCAAAAAAGGGGCGGCCCAAGATTATCCATTCGGCCCGGAGCCCCTCGTGATGAAAGTGGGGGGGAAGATGTTCGCCCTTCTGAGTGAGCATGGACAGCAGGACACGGTGAACATCTCATTGAAATGTGATCCGATCATTGCCGAGAACCTACGGGAACAGCATAAATGCGTAGTAGCAGGGTATCATTTGAACAAGAAGCATTGGAATACAGTCATTGTGGACGGCAGTCTTCCATTTGCGGATCTGCAGGCGATGGTCGACCATTCCTATGACCTTGTATTCCGCAGTCTGACGAAGAGCGAGCGTGAATCCATCACGAAGAACCTGAGAATAAAATAGTAGGCAGTACGGATTATACATCATTACACATTGCTAAAAGACAGGAGTTGATTGCATGAAAAACTTGCTAGTACGTATCTATGGATATGGCTCTGAGCAGAGGGTTCCAACGTATCTTTGCTTAGAGCCTGTCACATACTGAGCTGGAACTCTCTGCTCCTCTATATATCGCAATAAGCTATATAGATGGGAGTAGAAAGATGAAATACCAGAATGCACAATCGATATTACCAGAGGAACTGATACGCAGTATTCAACAATATATCCAGGGCGACTATTTATATATTCCGATCCGACAAGAGAAGAAGCGGCAATGGGGGGAGTGTTCCGGTTATAGGCGAATGCTTCAAGAACGGAATGCCGAGATCCTGCAAAGCTTCTGTTCAGGAATATCGGTGAAGGAACTTGCACAACATTATTATTTAAGTGAGCGTAGCGTAAGAAGAATTATTCACGAACAGCGAGGCGGACGACTTTGATGCTGGGTCATGCTTGTCCTTTTCCCTAGCTATGTTATCGGCTAAGCTTAGTCTTGAACAACATAGATCAAGGAGGCAGCTATGAATAATTATCATTTACTCCATATCGAATTTGAATATGGCGGGCACAAGCAGGTGATTACTCCAGTTCTTCTGCAGGATGAGCGGGATACGATTCTCATTGACTGTGGTTATCCTGATTTTATGCATCTGTTGGAAGCTGCGGCTGACAAGCAGGGCATCGCCTTCGAGTCGATTACCAAGCTGATCGTGACACATCACGACATCGATCATATTGGTTCCCTTGCGGAGATCAAGCGGACTTATCCGCATATCAAGATCATTGCACATGAATTGGATGCACCATATGTTGACGGAACGAGACGTTCGCTACGGCTCGAGCAAGCGCAATCCACCCTCAATGCTATAACGGATGAAGCCAAACCGCAGGCGGAGCAACTTATTCGTTCGCTGCAATCGCTTGAACCGGCGCTTGTCGATCAGACGGTCCACAGCAACGAACTTCTGCCTTGGTGTGGGGGAATCGAGATTATTCATACGCCCGGCCATATGCCAGGTCATATCTCGTTATATCTACCCTCCAGCAAAACATTAATTGCGGCAGATGCCGTAGTTATTGAGCAGGGTCAGCTGAATATCGCCAATCCACAATTTACTCTTGATTTGGAAGAGGCTGTACGCTCTGTCCAGCGTTTGCTGGATTATGATATAGAGCGTATCATCTGCTATCATGGTGGTCTCTATAACGGAGATGTAAAAGCAGCCCTGCAAGAGCTCGTCCAGAAATATACATCATAGGTATACTCATTTAAGGCCTTCTTTTCGTTAGACGAAAGGAAGGCTTTTTGATATTTGTATTGCTGGCGCGGGTGGGCTTGATGAGAGATTGAGTTTGTAAATAGATAGTGATATGATAAATATCATAGTGATAGTATATCTATCATTATTTATATCGACAATTTACTTACCAATCACAAAGGGGATGTAAGTATGGCAAGCATGACAGGTAAAGTAGTAATCATCACAGGTGCAGGAAGCGGTATGGGCCGTGAAGAGGCTATTCTGTTCGCCAAAGAGGGAGCTAATGTAATAGCTACAGATATTAATGAAGCCGCAGTGCAAGCTGTAGTTCAAGAGATTGAAGCTGCGGGCGGGCAAGCAGTCGCTTATGCACACAATGTAGCTTCTGAAGAAGAATGGGTAAAGGTCGTAGACGGAACCATACAAAATCACGGTAAAATCGATGCTCTCGTAAATAATGCAGGTGTATCTTTGCCTACCGGATTACTGGATACAACGGTCTCTCAATGGGATAAAGTGATGGATATCAATGTAAAGAGCGTCTTCCTGGGAATGAGATATGTCATTCCACATATGCAGAAGAAGCAAGGCGGTTCGATTATCAATATATCTTCGATCGCCGGATTGACGGGTAGTAGTGGTGCAGGTGCATATACGGCATCGAAGGGAGCGGTTCGGATGCTGAGCAAAGCGGCGGCCGTTGATTTTGGTAAGGATAATATCCGTGTGAACTCCGTTCACCCTGGCTTTATCGAGACTCCAATGAGTTCGGATCTGATTAAAAATGAGCAAATGCTACAATGGTTCTTGATGCAGACGGCACTGCCACGCGTAGGTGAAGCTTCTGAAGTAGCTAAGGCCGTTCTGTTCCTTGCTTCGGATGCATCTTCTTATATTACGGGGATAGAGTTGCCTGTAGACGGCGGCGTAACTGCCAAGTAAGCTGCAGGATTTGAATATAGCTATCATCGGTGGTTTGATCTCGGTGTTATACCGAAGTCGAGCCGCCGATTTTTTTTGCATATTTTGTGGCTGCTGACCTTTGATAAACGGGCACATAAAAGGAATTTGTGAAATAGTGAAAAAAATAAATTGATTTCGAAACAACAATACTGTATGATGCATAGTATAAATCATATACTGTACGACACATAGTAAGTATGTTGAAAAAGAGGTGTACTTCATGAGTACTCTACTGAATTCTCTAATAACTGAGCTTAGACGAGGGACATTGACCTTAGCCGTATTAAGTCAATTGCGAACGCCTCAATATGGATATTCACTAGTGCAATTGCTAGAGGAGTCCGGTATTGGAATTGATCAGAGCACGTTGTATCCCTTGCTAAGGAGGCTTGAGAAACAGGAACTGGTCACCAGCAGCTGGGATACAAGCGAGAGCAGACCGCGTAAGTATTATGTGCTGAGTGAATATGGATTTGAGATCTATAGGCAATTGAAGCAGGAGTGGTTGAGCAATTCGAAAGAACTGTATCACTTATTAGAAGAGGGGGATGACGATGGATCTGATTAATATTTACATTCAGGAAGTCACTAGGCGACTGCCGGAGAAGGATCGGGACGATGTATCGATGGAGCTGCGATCCACGATCGAAGATATGCTACCGGATGATTATAACGAGGATGATATCAAGGAGGCTCTTGCGAAGCTGGGCAACCCAGCCGTGCTAGCCAGCGGCTATTTGGATCAGCCAATGCATTTGATTGGACCACGTTATTATGAGATGTACGTTTCATTACTGAAGATAATATTACCGATCGCCATCATTATCTCGGTAATTTCTACCGTTGCTGAGCATCTGATCAATTATAGCGGCGGTGAAGAATTGAATGCAATGAGCAATACTTTTGTGAATCTGATTGTTGAAGGAATCGTCGGCTCATTCGGAGTAATTACTCAGGCATTTTTCTGGATTACGGTAATTTTTTGCGATTATTGAGCGGGCAGATGTGAATAAGGGGACTGAGCTACCCACCTCCAAGTTTAAACAATGGAAGCCGGATGATTTGAAGAAGCTTGCTCATATTCCCAAGAAGAGAGCAATCTCTAAGGCTGATGTATTTGGAAGCTTACTATGGACGACGATCTGGGCAAGCCTATATTTCTATGCTGCTCATTTTGTAGGTGTATTTGTAGGTGTATATCTGAGAACAGAGAACGAGATTTTACTGAAGTATCCAACGTTTAACCAAGAAGTACTGCTTCAATATTGGCCGCTTATACTCATTCTGGCCGGACTAGAGGTCGCTTTAGCTTTGTATAAATATATCGTCGGTCAATGGACAACGAGATTGGCGATATTTAATATGGTAGTTCAACTGATAGGTATTTTTATCATGACCGTCATCCTACTCAACCCGAATCTCTTCAATGCAGACTTTATCGCTTATATGGCTGATTTGTTTACAGTTAGTGTCGAGGGTTTTAAAGCCGGCATTGTTAGAGGAGGCATTTTCCTCTTTATGTTGTTCGGTGCACTCAGCGTCATTGGGGGATTCCGCAAGGCAAAAATCCGTTAACGGCTCATAATAAAGGGGTTATCTCGTAGGTAGAATGTCTACTACAGAGATAACCCCCTTTTTATTATGAGAATACACCTGGTGGAACTGAGAACTTCTAGCTTAATGATATCTGTGGTGCACGGCCCTCTGGCATATGCTTAGGCTGGTCACGGATGATCGTCCCGTCCTCAAGATGCAGCCAGGTATCGAAGCTGCGCTGTCCCTCCGTTAACTGAATCACCCGAGCGCCAGTAGCGAACGGCTGATTCAAGTAAGCGTTCCGGGTAGTCCGTCCGTAACAGAGACGTATTCCGTGGAGTGTCCCCCAGAAGTCGTTGCCGTGGTCATGACCGACGAAGGTACCCATGATGTCGCCCATCTCAACCATAGCCGCGAAGAATCCTGTATTCAATGGTGGGGCGCAGATTAATCGCTCCAGCTTTTGTCCATAGCATATGGTGAAATCCCAAATATCACTATATTCAGGCAGTGGGATATGAAAGAATCCGAGCGAAGGCAGTGGTGATCCGCCATGATTTGCTGTCAGTTGATGGGAAGTCCTTGTATACCAGTCGATCTGAGTTCTTCTTATCCAATCGTAATAGCCTACCCCGTGATGCACTAAGGGAGAATAGCTTCCTGTGTCGAGAAAATAAAGTGTTGCAGCAGGCAAATGATGTCCATCCAGAAGCTCAAGCACGTAGTTGCCTGAGCCGTGTACACCTGGCGGATCGGGCTTCGCGTAACAGAATTTATGCACTAACTGGAGCTTGTGCAACTGCTCTCGTGTGAAATCAGGCGCCTCGGAATCATGGTTGCCGAATACAGCTGCCCAAGGAATCTGCAGTTCCTCCGGCACCGCAACAGCATCACGGAACGCCTGTACCGGGTCAGGACTCTTATTGCTGGCAATAACATCTCCGGTATACACTACAAGGTCCGGGCGTTCTGCCTCAAGGATAGCCCGCATCATGGCACTCATTCGTGCTTCTTCCTCACACGGCTCACAGAATTCCGTGTCCGTGAACTGAACAATCTTGAACGTTCCATCCCCCTTGAAATGCAACTGCTTTCTCATCCCGCACAATCCTCCCTTTTCGCTTTTGCTAACGTGCAACAGCTAACGAAACGTGGTATCGCTATTTGCGCCCAAAAGGACTGTCCCCAATTTTAACGAAACTGGGTATCTCTATTGGAGCCAATTTGAGGCCCAAAGCCGGGATTTACCCGGAATAACGATATGGTGTTTCGTTAAAAAATTTTCACCGCTGTTTCTGCGAAAATAGCGCTCTGTAGTTTCGTTAGACGAAAAACGAGCAGCTAGTTCCCAACTTACTAAGTACGTACGATTAGCTGAACAAAGAAGCGGGAAATTTGCCATCCCAATTCGCAGGCAGTTCAAAACCAAGAGCATGAAGTGCGACTGCTGCAGTATCTACGATGAATAGCTCAGGAAGAACAGTACCTGCAGTTACCCCAGGACCAGCGCAGCCCCAGAATACATTCTTGTCCATTGGATGATCGCTGCCGTGGTCATGCTTATTAGCTCCACCGCCGCCATGATCCGTAAGGAGAATAACGAGGCTGTCCTCCAACAGACCTTGCTGTTCAATTGCGCGCAGTATGCGTCCAAATAGCTCATCCATTTTGGTAATAGCTTTGAGATAATTTGGTGAATCAGGACCATAGCCATATTTATGACCAGAGGCGTCTGGGTCATCGAGCTGCATATAGAGTAGCTTAACGTCGCTGTTGTTGTGAATATAAGTCTCGATAGCGTCTACGAGCTCATCGTCCGGCATTGCTTCCTTGTGAACATCGAGCCCTTCCTCAATGATCCCGCTGATGATAGGTGACCAGCTAGAAAAGGCTGCAAGCTTGGCTTCAGGTTGGGCTTCCCGCACAATTCGAAAGATCGATGGATATGGGGAATTTGCAGGATAGGCCTGAGTGGAAGCTATCTCATTATTTAATCCGTGCTTCTCCGGAACTACGCCATGAAGTATGGAGCCCCAGCATTCCGCACTGATCGTAGGCGATTGGGCCTGGGCCATATATGTAACGGCTCCGTTACTTAAGAATGCATCAATATTTGGCGTGTCCGTATGCTGAATGAAGTTCCCTGCTCCGTCCATTCCTAGTATAAAGACACGTTTAATCTGCTTGGTGTTCATGATAGAATACCCTCCTCAATAGATGTATGAAGCGATATCACGCCCTTAGCATAATGATCGTGGATAGGACTGTCAATGTCTTTTATTGACTTGTTATACGCTTGTTTTTGACTTGATGAGAAGAAGTCACGAACGTGTTATGAGAAAGTCATCAAGATGGTGGTTGAGTCTAGACTGAAATTCTAGAATGGGTAATGTAAGGGTTTACACAACATCGTGGAGGGGTGGGAGCGTGAGTAAGCTATCACGGTTAAAAAGAGATGTAAAAAAGTATAAATGGCTGCTTCTAATGACAGTGCCGGGGATTATCTATTTGTTCATCAACAACTATATTCCGATGTACGGCGTTATCCTTGCCTTTAAAGATTACAACTATGTGGATGGGATCTGGGGCAGCGCCTGGTCCGGACTGGACAATTTCAAATTTCTGTTCAACACGGAAGATGCTTATATCATTACCCGAAATACGCTTCTATATAATACTGTCTTCATTCTATTAAATCTCATCCTATCGGTTCTGATCGCGCTCCTGATTAATGAGATCAAGGATAAAGTGATCAGCCGTTTCTACCAGAGCACTTTCTTGCTCCCGCATATCATTTCAATGGTCGTTGTTGCGTATCTCGTATTCAGCTTCTTGAATGCAGAGAACGGGCTGGTGAACAGACTGTTGTTCAAGTGGTTCAGTATGGATGGCATCTCATGGTACGGAGAACCGAAATATTGGCCTTACGTTCTCGTTATTGTTAACGCCTGGAAGAACGCCGGATATTTATCGATTATTTATTTTGCTTCCATCATTGGTATCGACAAGGAATATTACGAAGCGGCTACGATCGACGGGGCAAGCAAATGGAAGCAAATGACCCGGATTACGATACCGTTGATTATGCCGGTCATCGTCACCATGACCTTACTCGCGGTAAGCACGATACTTCGCTCAGACTTCGGTCTGTTCTATCAAGTGCCAATGAATACCGGCGCGCTTATACCGACCACACAGACCATCGATACGTTTGTATACCGCGCGATGCTCCAATCGGGAGACATCGGAATGTCTACGGCAGCGGGCTTCTATCAATCTGTAATCTGCTTCTTCTTAATTCTAATAGCCAACGCCGCTGTTAGACGCATTAATAAACAGAGTGCCTTGTTCTAGGGCGGGGAGGGAGAGAACAACGTGAGAGAATTAAATATATCGAGACGAATCGGCCCTACGATGATTCACCTGTTCTTCTGGTGCTTCACGATCATATCATTGGTACCATTTATCCTCATATTCATGGTCTCTATTTCAAGCGAGGATTCTATTTTGCAGAAGGGGTTCTCCTTATTCCCCAACGAGATCAGCTTCGAGGCTTATAAGTTCTTGTTCAATGATTTCTCTGAAATCGCCCGGGCGTATGGAGTTACCATCATTGCTACTCTTATAGGTACCGTCGTAAGCCTATTGATTACGGCACTCTTCGCCTATCCGTTATCACGGCCGAGCTTGCCATTCAGACGGACGCTATCCTTCTACATCTTCTTCACGATGCTGTTCGGTGGGGGACTCGCACCTTGGTACATTACTTATGTCAATATGCTCGGAATTAAGAATACAATCTTCTCTATGATTATTCCGAATTTGCTATTAAGCGCCTTTAATGTGCTCTTGATGAGAAGCTTCTTCTCCACGACTATCCCGGAGACGGTGATCGAATCAGCGACGATTGATGGAGCAAGTGAGATTACGATCTTCTTCAAGATCGTCGTCCCGCTATCCTTGCCGATTATGGCGACGATCGGACTCTTCAACACGCTGGCTTACTGGAATGATTGGTATAACTGTATGCTATTTATCGACAAGCCGGATCTGTACAACATTCAATACTTGATGACGAAGACGCTTACTAACATTCAATATCTGCTGATGAAGTCCAATAGCTCAGCCCAGGTTGGAGAGCTGCTGGCAAAGATGCCGCGAGAGTCAGTACGAATGGCACTAGCGATCGTCGGGGTGGCTCCGTTATTGTTTGCCTATCCGTTCTTCCAGAAGTATTACATCAGCGGAATTACGTCTGGTGCAGTAAAAGGTTAGACAAGACAGAAATATAGAGTTCATTCCTTGAAGGAGGTGGGGCTGAGCGCCACGAATAAGATTTACTGAATTCCGGGGGATTAGGTTAGTACAAGTATGATTTGAGAGGAGAACAGCACAAATATGAAGAAGGCATTTCATTTACTGTTCGTGATTATGCTGTGCGGAATACTGGTATTGACGGGATGCGGCAAAGGGGATTCCAACAAGTCGGCCAATCCGGGGGACACTTCTGGCAATAAGACAGAGGCGGGAAATAAAGAAGGAGCCAGCGCACTCAGCCCGTATAAAATCACGATGGTCTATCCGGCTGGAGCGGCTAAGGATCTGCAGCTTGTCCAAGACGAAATGAGCAAGTATTTGACAGAGAAGATTAATGCGACGATTGAGCTGAAGCCGATCGAGTGGGCGTCCTGGGACGACAAGACGAACTTGATGAAGGTCTCGAATGAACCGTTCGACCTGATGTTCACAGCTAGCTGGTTTTCGTATGCGAAGGATGTCGCCAAAGGGCAATATATGGAGCTGGACGACCTGATGGCTGAGTATGGAAAAGACATCCCTGGCGTTCTTGGCGATGACTTTATCAAAGGAGCAAGAATCTCCGGTAAGCTTTACGCCCTTCCTACCAAGAAGGAATTCGGTCAAGGCTTCGGCTTCCTGCTGGACAAGAAATTAGAAGATAAATATGGATTTGATATTAATGGTGTGAAGTCTCTTGAAGATATGGAGGTAATGTTCCAGACGATTAAAGAGAAGGAGCCGGGCGTAATTCCTATCGTATCAAGAAAATTTACGAATATTTGGGAAGCAGCCAACTATGATGGGATCGTGGCAAATTTGAGTATCCCCCGGGGAAGCACCGAGATTAAGGCGATTGATACGCTGGAAGACCCTAAATTCATTGACTTCTACAAACGGATGCATCAATGGAGTCAGAATGGCTGGTTTGACAAGGATATTCTGACTTCGGATTCAGATCAGGGCATGAATATGATCAAAGCAGGGAAGGCCTTCGCCGTTGCTCAATCGTTGAAGCCCGGTAAGGACAAGGAGATGAGCATCAACGCTGGCGTGGAGCTGGTTCAGGTTGAGACGGCGGAGCCATTCACGACAACGGGGGACGCCCAAGGCGCGATGCTTGGTATTTCTCGGACTTCGAAAGACCCGGCAAGGGCGATGATGTTCCTGAACATGCTCTATACGGATCCGGTGCTGTTGAATATGCTCGATTGGGGCATTGAAGGCAAGCATTATGTGAAAGTCAGTGACAATGTTATCGATTATCCAGAGGGTGTTAATGCCGATACAGAGGGTTATCCTAACCCAGGCGGTTGGATGTTCGGCAATCAGTTCAATTCTTATCTATGGGTGAACGAAGATCCGGGTAAATGGGAGGAATTCCAGAAGTTCAATGACAGATCGGAGCGTTCCATTGCGCTAGGCTTCTCCTTTGACCAGGAGCCAGTTAAATCGGAAATGGCATCAATTGAGAATGTAAAGAAGGAATTCGAAGATACCTTGCGATCTGGAGCAGTGGAGCCGGAGCAGCTGATCGAGAAGTGGAAGGCGAAACGCAAGTCAGCTGGCTTTGACAGAGTAAAGGCTGAGGTCGATAAGCAGTTGGCTGAATGGGCTGCAACACAGAAATAGATAGTAGTGGAAGGCGAACTTTTGAACAACCTCTATAAAGGAATTCTGAACCGGGACGAGAGTAGTCCTAACTAGGGATTCCTTTTTGTCCTACCGGAATTTATACTCGGTGTAGATGGGCCTTGAACATTTAAGATGGGTCGCTGTGAATGTTAGAGGGTTCATACTAATCTTGCATGATCCGGGGTAGATAAGCATGTTCATGAGGTCGAATATTAAGCAGTCGCTTCGATTCAAGCTGATCATCGGTTTCATAGTAATTACAGTTCCTTTAGTTGGACTCATGCTCTATAACAATTATTACGCTTCGAATACGATCCGCGAGCAGGTCGCCGAATCCAACAAAAATTCAATGATCCTGTATTCACAACAAATCGAGGCGGCATTGAACAAAGAGACAAATTTTCTCTATAACGTTGCCGTAGAAGATCCGAATCTCGCCGCGTTGCCGCAGCTGCTGAATGACCCGAATGACTATTATCTGGCCAAGGCCCGGATTCTGAGTACTTTTAGCAAGTATCATCGGTTTGATAATAGCGTCGATCTACAGTTCATCTATTCGTTGCGGAATCGAGATCTCTTCACTACGCCGATTAGGGAGTCGTCCTATGAACGGTTGAGTGCGATCAAGACGACCATCGAGAGAATAGTCAAGAGCATCGAGCCGAATAGCGATTTTTTTCGGGAATGGAAGGCGGTTGAATACAGCAAGGGAAAGTATGCTCTAATTCGTCTGGTGAATACAGGGGATGATTTCTATCTCGGAGCCTTTATCGAATTGGAGAACCTGGTGATTCCGCTCGATATCATTCACTCGAAGGAAGGTTTTGCCGGTTTCCTCAACAATCAGGGACAGATGATCACAAATGCGGGTATTATCGACCCGACCCATTCCGTTTCACTGGACTCGGGGACCAACGGAGGGTATCAAGTAGTGAAGCAGGATGGCCTTAAATACATTGCCGTTACGAACCCGGTGCAGGGTACGGATGTTATTCTCAGTGTCTTTGTGCCCGAAGAGCAGATGTTGAAGGATCTGAACAATTTTCGCCGCGGCATTATTCTTATTTCCGTAGGTGCGCTATTCATTCTGGTCATTTATTTGGTCTATTTGAACGATATCATTCTTAAGCCAATGAACAACCTCGTTCATGGGATGCGTCGAATCAAGTATGGGGATTGGAATATCCGGCTTCAATCCTCTAAAGCCAAGGAGTTTGCGATTATTAACGAGACCTTTAACAGCATGGCTGCTGAAATCCATGAATTGACGAGCAGTGTATATGAGGAGCAGATTAAAGCACATAAAGCTGAGCTCAAGCATTTGCAGTTGCAAATTAATCCTCATTTCCTCCTGAACACGATCAACATTATTTATAACTTGGCCGAGATTAAAAATTATAACGTCATACAGCTGATGTGTATGAATCTAGTCAAATATTTCCGCTTCACGACGAGGACGAATCAGGTCGCTGTCACCATCCGAGAAGAAATGGAGCATATGGAGAGCTATATTAAAATTCAGCAGGTTCGCTTTCCAGAACGCATTACCTATGAGATTCAGATGGAAAGCGGTGCGGAAGAAGCTGCGATTCCACCGCTGTTGATTCAACCGTTCATTGAAAATGCTATTAAGCATGGCTTTGACTTCATGGATCACCCATTCCATATCTATATCGCTATTGGCTTAATAGAACAGGAGAGGGTGCGTATCGTGATCATGGACAATGGCAATGGATTTCCAGAGGATATGCTGGAGAAGCTAGGGCCCGGTAGCTATCTGGAGCATCAGAACGGAGAGCACCTCGGTATTTCCAATGTACAGTACCGGATTAAGCATCTGTTCGGAGACGGTGCCCGGCTGGAGTTCGATAATGCCTCGGGGGCGCGAATTCAAATTGTACTTCCATTTCGAACTGTTGAACAATTTACATCTTATTGATCAGAATGGGGGAGAAGCATGTTTAAGGCTTTGATAGTAGACGACGAGATCTATGCGGTAATGGGGATTCGCAGTGGTGTGAATTGGGAAAGGCTGCAGGTGTCCGAGGTATACGAGGCCTATAATATGCGGGATGCGTTGAAAGTGTTCGAGCAGACGTCAATCGACGTCATGATCTGCGATATCGAAATGCCCAAGGGGACGGGAATTGAGCTATTGGAGAAAGTGAATGAGATCTCTCCTGAGACAGAGACGATCTTCCTTACCGCCCACTCCGCCTTCAACTTCATGAAGAGAGCGATCCAGTTGGATGGGTTCGATTATTTGCTGAAGCCGATTGAATTCGATGTGCTTCAGGACACGATCAATCGGGCGCTAGAGTCTATTTTGCAGGAACGGGAATTACACAGATTGCGGGAGCAGTATAAGCCTTATTATGAGATGTGGCGTAGACAGAAGCCTCTGATTACCGATAAATTCTGGAATGACCTGTTCACGGGCAGGATTGTATGCTCTCCGAATAATATCGCGGGCATTTTGGAGAAGCATCAGTTATCAGGGCTGGAGCAGTTCGTCTTCCTGCCTGTGCTTGTCAGCGTGGAATCTTGGCTGCGCGAGTTCACTACGCGGGATGAGGAAATTATTGAGTATGCGATTCGCAAAGGTGCTGCTGAGGTGCTGCTTATGAGTGGTAGAGGGGAGGTAATCCAGACCAAGCAGGGGGTTAACATCGTCATCATGATGGGGGATCAGGAAGAGATGAACGATCCTTCCGGATTGCATGTGCGATGTGAGAAATATATTCAGAGCTGCCTTGAATATTTCGACTGTAATATATCCTGTTATATTGGCAGGAACGTTAGCTTGTATGAAATTGCGGACATTTGCAAACAGCTTCTGGAGATCGAGTACAACAATGTGAATAGATCCAATCAGGTCTACATGCTGGCTTCGCATTGCACTCCTTCCATCCAATCCATGATCCCACGGATATCAACGTGGACGATTCTGCTGGAGCAGGGCAAGCTGGAGGAGTTGCAGGAGGAAATCCGAATTAGAGTATCGGAGATGGCACAGTTCCAACGTCTATCTATGGCTGAGCTGGAGGCCTTCCGCAATGAATTTATGCAGATGGCGCACTATGTTTTGCATAAGAATGGACTGAATGCCATTGAGCTATTGAAGGGCCGGGATGGGCTGCTGCTGAATGATCAGCCTCGCAGTCTTCCGCAGCTGGAAGAAGAGGCACTCCAGGTGGCTGGAATCATCCATAATGAGCTGCACCAGAATCATTCGGTCATTCGGCGGATTCAATATTATATTACCGAGCATTTGAGTGAGCCGATTACTAGAGAGCAGCTTGCCAGCTACGTGCACTTGAATCCGGCCTACTTGTCGCGATTGTTCAAGCGGGAGATAGGGGAATCGATCACGGATTATATTTTGAATACACGTATGTCCTTGGCCAAGGACCTGATCACGACTTCAACGTTGCCAATCTCGGATATCGCCAAGACCTTGGGCTATTATAATTTCTCCTACTTCTCCAAAATGTTCAGAAAAGTATACGATGTCTCTCCGCAGCAGCTTAGACAGCAGCCCCCAGACGGACAAAGAGAAAGAGAAGCTCTATAGAGGAAATTCAATTGAACTTTCTGAATGTGAACTTAGAGGGCTTCGAATGCAAACAAGTAAAAATATTGCAAGTCCAGGTAAAGGTTTTTAAATTGTTTGCCTCTGCGGGCAGGTCTACAATTTTAGTAACAGTAGTCGAAAATAGTATATATGATCGGCTGCCTTCAGCAAGATATCATTAACTACGGCTTAATATCCAAGCGGCAACTCTGAAATGGGGCAACTTCGCGATGAATGAGCTGGAGCTGTACCATCGGCGGTAGCCACCCGGAGCTCCATAAGTTGCGGTTCTGAATTGCCTCCGATCTCGGAATAAATCCTGAAGCCGTACTCTTTCTAGTGGTAAGAACAAGAAAGGAATCTCCCGCAGGGATGGTTCTTTTTTTGTTAGCCGGCGCGCCCACAAGACAACCATCCATCATACAGCAACGGGGGTAATGCGATGAAGCTTAGGATCGCTAGAAAGAAATCGAAGTGGTTCGTATATCAGAAAGTTATCGCTATATTTATTTTGTTATTGCTGCCGCTCATTACGATGAATATCTGGTTCAATTACAAAGGAATGTCGATCAGTAAAAATGCAATACTGAGCTCTTCTCTAGCCGGTGCTACCTTCTACTCCAAGCAGCTTGATAAAGAGATGTATTTCATCCGAAATTTACAGCTTCAACTGTTAAATGACAAGGATTTGCAGAAGCTCAGCTTCCGCGGCAGTATGCTGGAGAATTACGAGGAAGTGGAGCTGATTGAGCAGGTAAGGGATAGACAAATGGCGTTGACTGCCTTCAGCGATTATATCGTGAATGCCGGCGTCTATGTCGAAGCGGTTGGTAAGACCATTTCGATGATGTCCGGAGTAACGAATGCACCGAATCCTGAGATGAGCCTGGTTGCTTCGCTTGTATCCGTGAAGCCGAAGCCTTCGTTCTATCAGAGCGGAAATCGGATCTTCCTGATTGAGAGCGAGAACAACGACGGAATATGGTCTTATATCGAGATTTCCAGGCCCAAGCTACTTGAAGCGTTAGAGCAAATTTCCAATTTATATCAGGAATCAGAGGTACTGCTGGGCAGCAAGGAATTAGGCACCGTCCTGACGACCTCGAAGGAGGTGCAGGAATCGAACATGATTCTCGGACAAATCTCTGAGCAGAGTCTCCAGGAACAAAGCACCTCTGAAATGAAGAAGGTTCATGGCGTTAATTATTTTATTATCCATAACGATGTTAGCGCGCTGAATTTATCATTGATCATGTACGTCAATCAGAATGAAATTACCCGTCCGTTGAATCAGTTTACGACCTGGTCCTATTTATTGTTCATTATTGCTATTGTGATCATGGTGCTGTACGCTTTCTCGGTCAATTTAATGATTCACCGTCCTTTATCGCGTCTGGTCAAGGCGTTCCGGATGCTTGAGGCCGACAATTTGAACATTATGATTGAATCGCGAACCAATGATGAGTTCCATTACGTATTCAGCAGCTTCAACAATATGGCGCTTAAGCTGAAAAATTCGATTCGAGAAAATTATGAGCAGAAAATCGCCTTGCAGCATTCACAGCTAAAGCAGCTCCAATCGCAGATCAATCCGCATTTTTTGTACAATAGCTTTTTTAACATATATATGATGTGCAAGGTAGGAGACGCCGAAAGTGCCGCTGAGCTTTCTCAGAAGCTGGGTACTTATTATCAATATATTACGAGAAGTGGGTCGGATGAGGTCCCCTTCTACAAGGAATATCAGCATGCGCTTGATTATTGCGAGATTCAGTGCATTCGCTTCTCGAATCGGATCACCTTCGAATATAGCGATGTGAAGGATATACCACCATCGATCTCGGTGCCCAGGCTTATTATTCAACCCATTGTAGAGAATGTGTTCGAGCATGCCTTTGAGGATGGGACGATGGAGGGTGTGATCTATATGGGGACGGAATATGCGGACGGCAGGCTGCGCGTTACTGTGGAGGACAACGGAAAGCTTGTGACTGGGTCGATGATCGAGCAGATGCGTGACAAGCTGGCCACCAAGTCGAAATATATGGAGAAGACCGGACTTATTAATGTGAACAATCGGCTACAGCTTAAATACGGAAAGGGCAGCGGGCTGTTCGTCTCGCGCAGCGCTTATGGCGGCCTAAGAGTAGATCTGATCATTGTGGTTGAAGAAGAGGAGGATTGAGATCATGTACAGATTGTTGATTGTTGATGATGAGCCTGTCATTGTGAATGGGCTGGTTCTTCTGTTCCAGGACAATACCGAATTTGAGCTCGAAGTGTGTAAAGCTTATTCCGCCAAAGAGGCTCTTGAAATGGCCAAAAAAATGAAGCTGGATATTCTGGTCAGCGACATCCGAATGCCGCAGATGAGTGGACTACAACTCGTCGATGAAATTAATTATTACTGGCCGCATTGCCGTTCTATCCTTCTCACTGGATATAGTGAATTCGATTATGTCCATGAAGCGCTGCGCAAGAATGTGGACAATTATATTCTGAAGACAGAAGGCATTGAGCTGATCTTCGAAGCAGTGCAGAGGTCTATTGCCAAGCTGGATGAGGAGAATCGACTCAGAATTCAAGAGGAGAAAGCGAGGCTGCATTCCGAGATTGCTGCGCCGCTGTTGAAGCAGGAACTGTTGCGGAAAATGGTGGGGGGAGAAGATCTTGTTCAATTATTGGTCCAGCCTCGTTATGAAGAAGTGCATTTCCAGATCGTTCCCGATCGGCCAGCATTTTTTCTGATTGGAAGAATGACCTTAAATGAAGTGGACAGAGCCACCGAACTACGACAAGCCGTGCAGAGATCATTCCTGAACTATTTGCCGACCTCGTTCCAATGTGAATGCTCTGTCATGCAGGATGACGTCCTCTACTGGATACTGCAGCCCGGGGCAGAGCTACTAGGGCGGTTCCGTGGGGGGAACGCCAGCAGTGGGACTTCTTGGAACAGCATAACGATGTACATGAAGGGCATATTGGAGCTGGTGCAAAATGAGTGTGAAGAGCTGCTAGGCGTAGCGGTCTCCTTTGGTATATCGGATAATCTGGCAGGAAGCTGGGATACAGCCGGGCAGCAGTATGAGAAATTGCATTCTCTACTTAAGGCACGCGCCGCGTTAGGTCAGACGATGATCATCGTAGATTTGGGCAGAGTCCATCCGCATGAGGAGAATATGTACGAATATGGCCGGATGGAGCAGGATGAGATGAAGCTATTCGTCATTGATCAAATTCAGCGATATGTGAACGAGCATTTATCCGGTGATGTATCCTTGACCGCGATCGCGGAGGAGGTTCATTTCAATCCGTCTTACCTATCGCGCTTCTACAAGCAGGTAGCAGGCCATAATTTGCTGGAATACATCCAGACGAAGAGGCTGGAAGGATCCATTCGGCTGATGCAGGATACGAATCTGAAACTGAATGAGATAGCTGCCCGGGTTGGGTTCGATTCGCCTTCTTATTTTACGACCTTTTTTAAGAAGAAGATGGGGGTGTCCCCTCAGGAATACCGCAATACTCAGGCGTAGTTCAACAATCTGGGAACAAGTAAAAAAAGTGAAAGTAAAGTAAAAAACTCAAAATTGATAGCGCTTACGTTCGGTTCCATAATGAAGATGTAAGCAAGAGTTATTTTGCAGCATACAAAGGGGGAAGGCAGTCAATGAAAAGCTTCAAACCATGGAAAATGCTTGTTCTGGTTATGTCGATGCTCTTGGTAATTACGGCGTGTGGAAATCAAGGGAGTAAGGATGGGGCAGCTCCTAATTCGCAAGGAGCCGGCAATAAGACTAATGCCAACAGCAGTACACCTCCCGATCCGCTAGGCAAATATCCGGAGATGGTAACCGTCACGGAAGTGCTCGGCTATAATCCACCTGAGGATTCAAGAACTCCGCAGGGAATTACGCCGGAACAGAATAAATATCTCGAAGATCTGAAAGAAATGTTGAACATCGAAATTAAATACAAATGGACGGTTCCACAAAGCCAATTCGAACAGAAATTCTCGCTTGCTATGGCTTCGGGCGATTTGCCCGACATTATGGAACTGAATATGAAGGACTTTGAGAAATTGAAGAAGCAGGGTATACTTGGCGATCTGACTGAAGCCTACAATGATTATGCTTCCCCAGCTCTCAAGAAGTATATGGAGTCCGATGGCGGCTTTGCAATGAGTACCTTCACTTCTGACGGCAAGCTGCTAGCTATCCCGGCATTCGAGGACCCATTCCTGTCGACACAACTACTGTGGATTCGTAAAGATTGGCTCGACAATCTTAAACTTCCGGTTCCTACAACGATGGAAGAGTTGGACAAGGTAGCACTTGCCTTCGTTAATGACGATCCGGATCAGAACGGTAAGAACGATACGTATGGTATTTCTTTGCAGAAGACTTTATTCTTCTGGGGCTTTGATCTTCGCGGCTTCTTCAATGGCTATAATGCTTATCCATCGGTCGGAGACAATCAGACAGCTTGGATCAAAGGTGACGGTGACCAGCTGGTCCCAGGTCTGATTCAGCCTGAGATGAAGACGGCACTTGGCAAATTGCAGGAATGGTATAAGAATGGCATCCTTGATAAGGAATTTGCCCTGAAGGATGAGAACAAAGCAGTTGAAGACCTCACGGCAGGCAAGGTCGGCATTTCTTATGGCGAATGGTGGTATCCGAACTGGCCGCTTAACTTGAACGTGGATAAAGATCCGAAGGCAGAATGGATTGCTTTGCAAATTCCTGGATTGGACGGACCGGGTAAGTCTCTAGTGCCTAAGCTCCGTAGCAACAAGTTGTTCGTTGTAAATAAGAGCATGAAGAACCCGGAAGCTGCCATCAAAATGATCAACTTCTATATTGAAATGGGTTACAAGAAATATAAGGAAGATAAAGGGGCAGAGAAGGGTTATGTCTATAACTGGTTTAACCCTCGGATCTATAACCCTGCTGATATCGAGACGATCTACACGGAAGTCAATAAAGCACTCGAGGCCAATCAAGAAGAGATTACAATTGATGATGAAAATTACACGAGTGTAGCGAGAGTGTTCGACGCAACGAAGGATTACCTTGCAGGAAATACGGAAAAGGCCAGCAAAGGTATCAACTGGGGCCAATACTACAGCCGTGCGGCTAAAGACGGCGGCTGGGGAGTAACTCGCACGATCAAGGAAAGCGGAGCTTATGTAAACAACGAATTCTATACTTTGCCTACGGCTACACAGGTAGAGAAGGGGCCGCAACTTGATAAGCTGATGCAGGAGTCGTTCACCAAGATCATCATGGGCGCTCCACTTGATGAATTCGACAAGTTCGTCGCTAGTTGGAAATCCCTTGGTGGAGATCAGATCACCCAAGAGGTAAATGACTGGTACAGCAAGGAAGCTGTGAAATAAATCGTGAGATGCTGGAACGGGAGGATCCGCCTGAAGCAATCGGCAATTCCTCCCGTTTTACATTAAACATGGAGGTCGCATTTGTGAAAACGCTGAAGAAGGAATCTATACTTCATTTAATGTTACTGCCCGGCGTCATCGTTACATTGATATATGCATACGGACCTATGGCTGGTTTGATTATGGCTTTCCAAAACTTTGAGCCTTTATCTGGATTCTTTAAATCCGAATTCGTCGGCTGGGACAACTTCAAATATGTGTTTGAGCTCCCGGATTTCACGCAGGTACTTTGGAACACCATCATTATTGCCATATGTAAAATGGTTCTGTTCTTGCTCGTGCCTTTAATTCTGGCGTTGTTACTTAACGAAATCACTAAGCAATGGTTCTCTCGTGTTATTCAATCCGCTATATTCCTACCGTTCTTCCTCTCCTGGACTATTCTAGGCGGCGTAATTATCGAACTGTTCTCGCTGAATGGACCGGTGAATGGAGTTATTGAGTCGTTAGGAATGGAGCCGATTATGTTCATGCTCAATAACAGCTGGTTTCGTGGAATCGTCATTGGTTCTGACGTCTGGAAAGGAATGGGCTATAACATGATCGTTATGCTCGCCGCGATTACTGGAATCAATTCAACGCTGTATGAAGCGGCCGAAGTGGATGGAGCCGGAAGATGGAAGCAGATGTTGAATATTACTCTGCCTGGCATGATGCCAATTCTGGTTCTACTTGGAGTGCTTAGCCTGGGTGGTATTCTCAATGCAGGTTTCGAGCAGATCTTAATTATGTACAATCCGACCGTCTATCAGGGCGGCGATATTATAGATACATTCGTGTACCGTCTCGGTATGTTCAGCATGCAGTTTGGTCCGGCCGCAGCCATCGGGTTGTTCAAATCCGTAGTCTCACTGATCATGGTGTCGGCTACCTATTATTTGGCCTATAAATATAACGATTATCGAATCTTTTAGCCAGGAGGTAATAAGAGATGCACAAGTCAACCATCAGCAGAAAAATATTTGTGTTCGGAAATGCACTGCTGCTCACCATAATTACCTTACTGGGTATAATTCCATTTATTCATTTGGCCGCAATTTCCCTAAGCTCTAACACAGCGGCTATGGCCGGCGAAGTGAGTTTGTGGCCAGTTGGGTTCAATCTCGATGCTTACCGGTACCTGGGTCAGAAGGTCGAGTTTTTCAGATCGTTGGGTGTCTCTGTCGAACGGGTTGTGCTGGGGACAGCGATCAATATGCTGCTTGTATTTATTACTGCTTATCCATTATCAAAGTCGAATGACCAGTTTAAATTCAGAACTCCATATGTATGGTTCTTCGCGGTTACGATGTTCTTTAGCGGGGGCTTAATTCCATCCTATATTATCGTCAAGAACACAGGGCTGATCGATTCGATCTGGGCTTTGATTCTGCCCGGTGCGCTTAGTGTCTGGAACATGGTGCTGATGCTGAATTTCTTCCGGGGGATACCACGGGAACTAGACGAAGCGGCTACGATCGACGGCGCTGGACAATGGAGAGTTTTATGGCGCATTTATTTGCCGGTCTCGCTGCCGTCGATTGCAACCATCGGGCTATTTACGATCGTAGGGCACTGGAACGCCTGGTTTGACGGGATATTGTACCTGAATTCACCGGCTAAATATCCGCTTCAGACCTATTTGTCCACTCTTATTATGGCGATCAATTCACAGATGACCTCGATCTCGATTGAGCAGCTCAAGGCGATGGAGAATCTAAGCGAGAAAACGCTGCGAACGGCGCAAATATTTATGGGGGCGCTGCCGATTATGGTGGTATATCCATTTTTACAGAAATATTTTGTTAAAGGAATGACCGTTGGAAGTGTCAAAGAATAGTTACATGGCAGAAAGGGAGACGATGGTCGTATGAAGAAGGTTAAGGTTGCATTAGTCGGAGCTGGATTGCGCGGAGTTAACTATTTGGAATATGCCGTGCAGCATCCGCATGAGCTTGAGGTTGTGGCTGTGGCGGAGCCTGTACGGGAACGCAGAGAGGCTTTTCAGGTACGGCATGGGATTCCAGATGAACTGTGCTTCGAACACTGGGATGAGTTGTTCGCGAAGCCCAAGCTGGCCGACGCTGTACTAATCTGTACCCAGGATAAGCAGCATTTTGAACCGACGATGAAGGCGCTCGAATTGGGCTATCATGTTCTGCTGGAGAAGCCGATGTCGCCTGATCCTGAGGAATGCATGCAAATGGGGGAAATGGCGGCCAAGTCGGGACTTGTATTCTCCATCTGCCACGTACTGAGATATGCGCCCTTCTTCTCGACGCTGAAGGAGCTGCTGAGCCGTGGAGAGATCGGACAATTGATGTCGATTCAGCATAATGAGAATGTTGGCTATTGGCATCAGGCGCACAGCTTCGTACGTGGCAATTGGCGGCGCAAGGAAGAGTCCAGTCCGATGATTCTGGCCAAATCCTGCCATGACCTTGATATCCTGCTCTGGTTGGCCGATGCGGATTGCACCCAAGTCGCTTCCTTCGGCTCACTCAACCACTTCAAGGCGTCGGAGGCGCCAGAAGGCGCTCCGCTTCGCTGTCTGGACGGCTGCCCGGTAGCGGATCAATGCCTGTATTATGCGCCAAACCTGTATTTAACAGACAATACAGACTGGCCGACCTCGGCAATCAGCAATGATATGAGCTATGAGGCTCGTTATAAGGCGCTTCAGGAAGGGCCTTATGGCCGCTGTGTATATCATTGCGACAATGATGTGGTCGATCACCAGGTCGTCAATCTGGAATTTGCCAACAACGTCACTGCAGCTTTCACCATGAGTGCATTCACACGGGATATTAGCCGCACGATCAAGCTGATGGGGACAACCGGAGAAATTCGCGGCGCCATGGAGAAGAATGAGATTGAAGTGATCCATTTCAGCGGCAAGGTGGAGCGGATTAGCTTCGAGGATATGGGCGGCCATGTTGGACATGGCGGCGGCGATATGAAGCTGGTAAAGGATTTTCTGAACTTGGTAAGGGCTGATGGCAAGAGCCAGGGGTTGACCTCGGCGAATCATTCTGTTCAGAGCCACCTGATGGCCTTTGCAGCTGAGGAGTCCCGCGTCCAGGGCCGAACCATCCATATGCAGGAGTTCGCCGAAAGCTTCAATCTACAGGAGCAGGAGCACTAATCATAGTTTATGGGCTGAAAATAATTCTTTGGAGGGAATTATGTCTACTTTTCATTATTCGGGATTTTCGTTCTATTTTAATAATGAGCCGATTCAGATTATCTCCGGGGCGATTCATTACTTCCGTGTCGTACCGGAATATTGGGAGGACCGGTTGCTTAAGCTGAAGGCCTGTGGCTTTAATACGGTCGAGACGTATGCGGCCTGGAATATCCATGAGCCGCAGAAAGGGCAATACAACTTCGAGGGGATCGCCGATCTTGTACGCTTTATTGAGATAGCAGGGAAGATTGGCCTGCATGTCATCGTAAGGCCATCTCCTTATATATGTGCGGAATGGGAGTTCGGCGGCATGCCAGCCTGGCTGCTGGCGGAACCGGATATGCGGCTGCGCTGCTATCATAAGCCGTTCCTGGAGCATGTTGATGCTTATTATGATGCATTGCTGCCTAAGCTGAGACCTCTGCTATGCACGCAGGGCGGGCCTATTATCGCGATGCAGATCGAGAATGAATACGGAAGCTACGGCAATGATAAGCCTTATTTGAACTATCTGAAGGATGCGATGATCAAGCGCGGGATTGATGTACTGCTGTTCACTTCGGATGGACCGGAAGATTATATGCTGCAGGGCGGCATGGTTGACGGTGTGCTGGCCACAGTGAATTTCGGATCTCGACCTGCTGAGGCCTTCGCCAAGCTGCGCAAGTACCAGTCGGATGCACCGATCATGTGCATGGAGTTCTGGAATGGCTGGTTTGACCATTGGCGGGAAGGACATCATACTCGTCCAGCCCAGGATGTGGCTGAGGTTCTGGATGAGATGCTGAGCATGGGGGCATCGGTCAATTTCTATATGTTCCATGGAGGTACCAACTTCGGCTTCTATAACGGGGCGAATGGACATACAGAGGACAGCTACGAGCCTACGATTACAAGTTATGACTATGATGTTCTATTAAATGAGAGCGGCGAGCCGACGGATAAGTATTATGCTGTTCGCGAAGTGATTGCCAAGCATCAGAAGCTTGCCGATATAGAGCTGCCGCAGCCTGTGGCAAAGCGGGCCTACGGTGAAGTAGCGATGACGGGCCAGGCTGCATTATCGCTGAATATATCACGGATTTCCCAGCCTATCCAATCCGCCTATCCTGTACCGATGGAGAAGCTAGGACAGGATTACGGCTTCATTCAATATAGTACATTCCTCTCGGGTCCTAGACCAAAGCAGCCGCTTAACATTCAGGATTTGCATGATCGGGCGCTGGTGTTCCTGGATGGACGGATTCTGGGTACGCTGGATCGCAGTCAGTCCGGAGCCATCATTGAGTTTGAAGTACCGGAAGGCGGCGCTCACCTCAGCATACTCGTGGAGAATATGGGGCGGGTAAATTATGGGCCATATATCAAGGACCTCAAGGGAGTTACGGAGGGGGTGCGGCACGGTATGCAGTTCCTGTCGGATTGGACGATCCATTCGCTGCCGCTAAGTGATCTATCCGATCTCTTGTTCGAACCGATATCAAGTCATATGGAACCTTCCTTCTACCGCGGAGAGTTTACGGTGAACAGTGTTGCCGATACATTCCTCAGTCTGGATGGTTGGATCAAGGGCGTCGTGTTCGTGAACGGCTTTAATCTGGGGCGCTATTGGAATGTCGGGCCGCAGAGAACGCTGTATGTGCCTGGGCCGCTGCTTCGAGAGGGAAGCAATGAGATTATTATTTTTGAATTGCATGGCGCTGCAGCACCGAGGATTCGTTTTGTCGATAAGCCGGATTTAGGGTAAGCAATCAAAGAACCTGCTGAGTTCACATACTCAGTAGGTTCTTTTTGGTTTTGGATCAGGTAATAGACTCGTTCGGCACATCCGTCTCTATTTTGGATTCAAATCGGATTCGTAGATTATAGGAAGGCAGGATATAAATTCCTTTCAACGAATTAGGTTAAGAAGAGGTTGTTTATTTTACTTTGTGAATGATTTAGGAGATTAATATGACAGCATATAAAAAGATTCTAATAATCGAAGATGAGCAGGATCTCGCTCGAATTGTTAAGGATTACATCAGCAAGCAGGGCTACGAGACGGCGGTTGTTGATCATGGCAAGGATGCGCTGCAGCGAATTGAATCCTGGCAGCCGGACTTCATCATTCTGGACATTATGCTGCCTGACATGGACGGAATCGAGCTGTGTCGGCAGATTCGTGAACGAAATAATGTCCCTATCCTTATCCTGAGTGCCAGGGGCAGTGACACGGATAAGGTGCTAGGGCTTGGCTTTGGGGCAGATGATTACATGACGAAGCCGTTCTCGCTTATTGAATTGTTGGCCAGAATCAAGTCCAATTTACGAAGAGTCGAGAGCATGATAAGTTCAGCTCATACTCCACCTAAAGACGAGGATATTCTCCAATTCGGAGCAATCCTGATCGATAGAAAGGCATACCGGGTTACGAGAGAGGGACGGGAGGTCTCACTCTCCGCCAAGGAATTGGAACTGCTGTTCCACCTGTGCAAGCACCGTAATCAGGTGTTCTCCAAGATACAACTGCTAGATGCCGTCTGGGGCTACAGTACTTACGGGGACGAGAATACCATTACCGTGTACATTCGTAGATTGCGCGAGAAGCTGGAGGCCGATCCCTCTAATCCGGTATACATTAAGACCGTTTGGGGAGTGGGTTATAAATTCAGCTTTGACGAATAAGACCTGGCTGAGATAGGAGAGTTCTATGTATTTGCAAGTTTGGATTAGAAGATGGATGATCGCCGTATGGATTGGACTGCTTATGATAGTTATCTGTAGCGTAGGATTTCTCTGGTATGACCATCTTCAAGGACAGAGTGAGGATTCCAGATATGTTATCAATCGGGCACGCCTACAGGTGAGCGAAATTATGCATTACCTGGAGCAGCATGAACAGGAGATCGCCAGCTCAGCAGAAGTTCGGGATGCATTGTTGAATATGTCTAAGGAATCGCAAGTGAGCTTCATATATACAGGTCTTGACGGGCAGGTGCTATTTAATGCTTCTTCAGATACTGCCCTCCAGCAAATTGATGTAAGAACAGGGCTTCATTATGATTTGTATCAAGCCAGAACGGATCAGGATCAATATCGCATCGCTTTTCCGGTAGTTGATGAAGCGGCACAGGCTCAAGTCGGTAATGCTATATTCGCGCTCCCGGCGGAGGATGTGTTTGTTCCCAAGACGAACGGAGCACTATATCTATTATCAGCTATTATTGCTGTCATTGTCGTTATCCTGTGTATATCGCTGCTTTTGCTGAGAAGGAAGATTAGACAGGATGTTCTTATTCCGGTTCGTCAATTGAAAGACTATTCGGAAGCAATTCTCAAGGGCAATTACGAGCTGAAAGCGACCTATGATCAGATAGATGAATTAGGCGAGGTTCATACGATGTTTGAGCAGATGAGGATGGAGATCCAGCATCTGAGTCGGCGCAGGGTGGAGCAGGAACAAGCACAGAAAGAACTGATCACGAATATTTCCCATGATCTGAAGACACCTCTGGCAACCTTGAAGGCCTATATCGAAGCGATGCGAGAAGGGGTATGCCCGGATATGGATACGGTGATGGAATATGCCGGAGTCATGTACAACAATACGGAGAAGATGGCCAGGCTGACCGAGGATCTTCTCCTACACGCCTTGAAGGAACTGGGACAAATATCGGTGACGTTAAAGGAGAGGTACAGCAAGGAACTGCTGCAATCCATTCTGCAGCCAATTGCTCACTATGTGCGTACAACGGGAGTTCATTTTATTGAGCCAACGGACATCCCGGATGTACTGATTCATGTGGATGGACATAGGCTGGAGCAGGTGGTGTCCAATC
Organism: Paenibacillus lutimineralis; assembly: GCF_003991425.1. NCBI lineage: Bacteria > Bacillati > Bacillota > Bacilli > Caryophanales > Paenibacillaceae > Paenibacillus > Paenibacillus lutimineralis. The sequence continues at coordinate 5,567,142 of NZ_CP034346.1, read as the reverse complement.
TGATTACGAATGCCATGAAGCATACAGAACCAGGAGACATGATCAGCGTCAATACTGAGCTGGAACAGGGGCAGTTCAAGATAACGATTGCAGATACAGGACGGGGGATTCTTCCCCAGGACATGCCGTTTGTGTTCGAGCGTTACTTCCAAGGCAAGGCGGATAGAGTCTCCGGCATAGAGGGGAGTGGGCTTGGCCTGTCGATCTGCAAATATATTATTGAAGCGCATCATGGTACGATTTCCTTCCGAAGTTTGCAGGGACAAGGAACGACTTTCTATTGCCTGATTCCACTATAGGCTGCATGTAATATTTCATTAATATTTTGATAAGGGTCTATCAATATGCGCCTCTTACAATGAGGGTATGTTTGTACTTGAGGGGGCATGTTCTGTGAAAAAGGTGATCATTGAAGCGAAGAACCTGTGCAAGACTTATTCCACGGGCAGTGAACAATTCCATGCCATACGAAATTTAAACCTCGACATTTATGAGGGAGATTTTACGGTGATCATGGGCAATTCGGGCTCAGGGAAATCAACTCTATTGTATCTTCTCAGCGGACTTGATTCGGTCACGGTGGGGGAGGTTTATTATTGGGGAGAGAGGATCGACAATTATTCGGAGAAGGAACTGGCGAAGTTCCGGACGAAGCGGATCGGATATATCTATCAGAGCATTAACCTTGTCCCTGATCTGACCTTATATGAGAATATTGCATTGCCCGGGTATATCGAGGGTCAATCCAAACAGCAGGTGGATGAAAAGGTGCAAAACCTGATGAAGGCGATGGAGATCGATGGGCAGCAGCATAGACTTCCGGCCCAGACCTCAGGCGGGCAGCAGCAGCGGGCTGCTATTGCTCGTGCTTTGATGAATGATCCGGACGTTATTTTTGCCGATGAGCCTACGGGCAGCTTGAATTACGAGCATGGGGTTGCCGTGCTGGATATTCTGACAGAGATGAATTGCAAGGGGCAATCCGTGGTCATGGTTACTCATGATATCAAAGCGGCTTGCCGTGCCGACCGACTGATTCTGATCCACGACGGCAAGATCGCCGATGTCTTGCAGCTTGGGAAGTTTGAGGCTGACCAGCTCGAGGAGCGGGAGAAGATCATATTTGCTTGTATATCTGGAAGGGGGTAAGTACAATGTATGCGGCTTACTCTCTTTGCAGGGCGAATCTAAGGAAGAAGAAGGTTCATAACGCCTTAATCGGTCTGCTCATTCTGTTATCGACGATTCTTCTTGTAACCTCAGTAACAGTGATCTTTAATACGACCAATTTATTTTCGAGTATGCATGCCAAGACACATGGCTCTCATGAGATGCTAATCCTGGATGGAGAAGTGCATGACCCTAAGCTTGTATATCAGTGGTGGAAAGAGCAAGAAGGGGTGGCCACCTCGTCATTGATCCCTTTTAGAACTCTTTCAGGTATATCAAGACCAGGGCATGAGCCCACAGCCGGCCTCTTGAACCTGTACTTGTATATGATGGATACTACGGCCAGGCCTTATGAAGTGGATGAGCTTCTGTTCGCACAGGGGAAAGAGAGCTTGGTACCTGAACCGGGAACCGTCTGGCTTCCTTCCTCAATTGCTTATCTATATGATATTTCTCCAGGTGCTACGCTGGAATTCTCTACGGGCGACAGCAGGCTCACTATGGAAGTAGCGGCAGTTGTCGTAGATATGCCGTTCGGCGCTCCTTTTCCAACCTCTGCACGAATCTGGATGAACCATCAGGACTATTTAGCACAATTTCAGGATATTCCGGGTAATGATCAGTATATGATGGGGCTTCGATTTGAGGACTACAGCCGTAGTTCAACCTATTGGGAGCGATGGCAGCAGGAGATGGGCACGCCTTATTTAGGGTCGAAGACAAGCTTCCAGGAGATGTCCTCCTTCTACCTAATCATGAATAAAATGATAGGGTTCATTATGGTGTCTCTCGGTGTAATGATGATGTTCGTGGCCCTATTTACGATTGGATTTACGATATCGGATGACATTTTGTCCAACTATAAGACGGTCGGTGTTATAAAAGCGTTAGGCCTGACCTCCAGGAAGCTGATTGGCGTGTATATGATGCAGTACATCATTATCGCGGCGGTAGCGGTAGTTCCCGGATTTATAGCCAGTCGCTTCTTATCCGGGATGATCGTAGATAGTGCGCTCTCGTCTTTGAAGACGAAGACTGCTGGTATCACTCCAGGAGGGGGATGGCCGGCTGTCGCAACAGCGCTGCTGGTACTTGCTCTGATTCTATTATGTGTATTCTACTATGCTAACAAAGCGCGACATGTACAGCCGATGCAGGCGATCCGTTACGGGATGTCAGAGACGCAGCACAGTATGCAGACAAGACGACTTACTAGGGCAAAGGGTTCGAGTTCGACAGGGATGCTTGGAAGAGCGCCGTTGCTAGCTGTCATCGGATTTAGAAATCTGCTGAAGAATAGGAAGGCCACGGTGCTGATGCTGCTTCTGTCTATGATGATGTCGGCCGTACTGGTACTTGGCTTCGTGCTTCTGTATAGTATCAGCCACATTAAGGAGACCTCACCATTATGGGGTTACGATTCGACTGATGTTGTAGTACAAGTAACAAATAAATCAGTCTTCTCCCGGTCCGCATTCGACCTCCAAGCTGCATCCGATCCACGGATCCAGAATACGAATTGGATAGGGGGTGTGAACGGCGTTGCTACAGCAGGCCGGCCTGCTGGGGCTGAAGCGAATTATACCGAGCCAATGAACTTCTCGATGACCGTGATCGATGGCAGCTATGATGAGATCGGGTATAGTAACTTGAGCGGGAGGAACCCGCAGAACAAGGATGAGATATCGATAGGGATGAATGTAGCGAAGCAGCTGAACAAAGAGATCGGGGATGTAGTAGAGGTATATATCGAAGGACATAAGCATCTATTGACGATCTCGGGAATCTATCAGTCTATTGCTAATATGTCCTACTCAGCAAGAATTCTGGCGGATACCGTCAGAGTGAATCATCCCGATTATGAGGATCTTGACTCCGGGTTCATCAATTTACGGAATGATGCAGATATAGAGCAGGTAGTTCAGGACTTGAGCGCAGGGTACGGTAGTTCGGCGTCAGTAACCACGCAGCAGACCTTGCTCTATGCGGTCTATAAACAAGCGGTTGCTTCATTAATTTTGCCGATGTCTATCATGGGGCTTCTATTTACCGGGGTAACAGTGATCATCGTCTATAGCTTGAGCCGCATTAACATTCGCAAAGAGAGCAAGACCTACGGAATTTACAAAACATTAGGTCTGACCTCGGGGAAAATAAGGTTCTCGATCATGCTCGGCGTCTTAGCACTCTCAATAATTGGTGCGATCCTCGGGGCCCTTGCAGGCGCCTATATTCTACCACTGGTTCTGGGAAGTGTCCTGTCCGATTATGGTATCGCCAAGCTGCCTCTTATCTTGAACTGGTGGGGTATTATTGCCTTTGCACTCGTTACCGCGTTAGCAGCCGGACTGGGTTCTTGGGCATCTTCGAGAATCGTAGCAAGAACATCACCTCAAATTCTGGTGGTAGAGTAGAGAAGCTATGCTTATGCTGAATTGCTGAATATAGGATAGAGAAGAGTCTCATCATCGTGCAGATGATCAGGCTCTTTTTCTAATTGCAAGCAGGTGTGAACAATTTTGACTAAATTTAAATTTTGATATATTTTGGCGAATCAGATATAGACAATGGAATTACAATTATTTACAATGGATACAGATTAGTAAGTAAACCTCAGCTTTTCTGCAATATATTCCTCTTATCAAGCAAGTCTAGTTCTACACATCCAGTTGTTGTTGTGTGTCCTCTTTGAAGCATCGATGTTCCTATCCAACGAATCCAATTTTTCAGTTTCTCAGTTGTAGTTGTTTGTATGTAATGTGTTTTTGTTTTGTAGGTTAATGTCCATCTATTTCATGGGCCTATTTTTTGACCTGCTTTCTGGTCGATGATCTGCTTAAATATTCTATGCTGTCACTGGCTGCTCTATCGAAGTATGACGCATGGTTTATTTTCATAGAGAAAGAAGAAAGGAGGAATTTCAAGGTTTTATGGTTTTAAGGGAGATGGAGGTAGCTAGCTGAAATGATAAGGAGGAGTTTCGATGAGAAGAATGCCGCAACGGACGAGCAAGGGGATCAGACGCGGAATACCTGTCTTACTGATCATCGCACTATTAGTGGCGCTGCTGCCATCACTGGCATTTGCTGCGGATCGGGGCGCATGGGCGCCGAATGTGGCTTACCAAGCGAACGATACTGTGACCTATGGAGGCAATACCTATAAAGCACTGCAAGCGCATACTTCGCTTGTCGGTTGGGAACCGACTAACGTGCCAGCATTGTGGCAGCAGACACAGGGGGGAACCAGTGATACCCAAGCACCGACTGCACCGGGTAATCTAAATGCTTCCGGTATAACAAGTTCCAGTATCACGCTGCAATGGACCGCCTCCACGGATGATGTTGGCGTCACGGAGTACGTGATCTATCAAGGTACGGCAACGGTCGGTAGTGTCTCCGGATCTACGTTGACATTCACCCATACCGGACTTACCCCGGATACGACTTATTCTTATTCGGTCAAGGCCAAGGATGCTGCCGGCAATGTATCTCCTTCTAGCAATACGATCAGCGTGAAGACGAATGCCGTCAGCGGCCCGGATACTCAGGCCCCCTCAACACCTGCCAACGTTACAGTCACGGGTGTAACCTCATCGTCAGTATCGCTATCCTGGACGGCTTCCACAGATAATGTCGGGGTCACCGGCTACGATGTATACCAAGGCGCAAATCTGGCACTGTCTGTCACGGGAACAAGCGCTACGGTCTCGGGCCTCTCTGCAGGTACGGCGTATACTTTCAAGGTAGCCGCTAAGGATGCTGCCGGGAATGTATCCCCACAAAGCACAGCGGTTAGCGCAACGACGACTGGAGGCGGCGGAGGCGGAGGGCAACTGCCGAAGCACACGCTGACAGGCTATTGGCATAATTTCATTAACGGCTCCTCCAATATTAAGCTCAGTGACGTTCCAAGCCAATATGATATTATTGCACTCTCCTTCGCGGAAATGGATCCAGCGAAGCCAGGCGGAGTGACCTTTAACGTAAATGGACCTCTATCTAATGCACTGGGTGGCTACACAAATGCCGATCTGATCAATGACATCCAGGCGAAGCATGCTCAAGGCAAGAAGGTCATTCTCTCTATCGGTGGAGAGATGGGGAATGTTAACTTGAATAATGCTTCACCGAACGTTGCCAATTTCGTGGACAGTATGTACGGGCTGATTACACAGTACGGACTTGATGGAATCGATATTGACCTTGAGAATGGCATGAATGTAACAAACCTGACGAATGCAGTACGTCAATTGCAAGCCAAAGTCGGATCAGGATTCATTCTGACGATGGCTCCACAGACGATTGATATGCAAAGCCCGAATACAACGTATATGCAGCTGTACAACAATCTTAAAGACATCACCACCGTCATCAATGTCCAATATTACAATTCCGGGTGTATGTTGGGCCGTGATGGGAAATGCTACTCACAGGGGACGATTGATTTCCTTACGGCGCTGTCCGATCTGACGCTGCAATGGGTAGAGCCTTCTCAATTAGGAATCGGAGTACCTGCCACTTCGGGTGCGGCTGGAGGAGGCTATGTCTCTCCGACGGTCGTCAACAATGCGTTGAAGTGCCTGACGAATGGCACCGATTGCGGGACGTACAAGCCGGTAGCGAAGTATCCGGATTTCCGCGGTGCGATGACATGGTCGATCAACTGGGACAAGACCACGAATTATTCTTTTGCCAATACGGTTAAACCTCTCTTATTGACATTACCATAATGGTTCACAGCAGCCGGCGGCCCGCTCTTCAATCGATGGGGGGCGGGTGGCTAGGCAAGCAAGAAAGGGCTTACTTTACTTCGCGAATATTTGGCTTAAAATCGTGAAAGCGATTCATAAAAGCGTTGACAAAGGTAAAACAGAAAAGTATACTGTAACCAAGTTAAACGTTTACTCAAAATTTTTAAGTAAATACTAACGGTTATGAATATGTGAAGAAGGTTGCGATTGTGATGGGAATATGAACCCTCCAACAATTAAGGATGTCGCCAAGGCATCAGGGGTATCGGTTGCTACAGTTTCTAGAGTGCTTCACAATCTTTCAGGCTATTCTGACAAGACGAAGCAGGAGGTTTTGAAAGCGGTTGAAGAGCTCGGCTACCAGCCTAACGCTATTGCCAGAGGTCTAATCAATAAGCGGACGCAGACGATTGGTGTCCTCGTTCCCGATGTATCAAGCAGCTTCTCGTCAGAGATTCTGCACGGGATAGAACAGGTAGCCAATGATAAGGGATTTAGCGTCATTATGTGCAATACGGATGAAGACGGAAAGCGTACGCTGAAGTACCTCCAGGTACTTGGAGAGAAGCAGGTGGACGGCGTGATATTCACAAGCGGATCTTTGGAGGATGAGTATTACAAGCTGCTCAAGCAAATGAGGGTTCCGGTCGTACTGGTTAACACGTTATCCCATAAGCATGCTATTCCTTATGTGAAGGTAGATGATCGACAGGCTTCCTATCATGCTACAGAGTATCTTATCCGCAAAGGACATCGTAATATCGCAATGATCTGCGGTACGATTACAGATGCCATTGCTGGCGTTCCTCGTCTGGAGGGGTATCGTCAGGCGCTTGAAGACCATGGTCTGGAATATATGGATTCGAGAGTGGGCTACGGAAACTTCCGTCTGGATATGGGGCGTGAAGCGATGAAGAAGCTGCTGGATGAGGCGCCACCGTTCACGGCTCTGTTTGCTGCCAGTGATGAGATGGCGATCGGCGCGATGGGGGAAGCCCTGGAACGAGGACTTAAGATCCCGGAGGATATGTCGATTATCGGTTATGATGATCTGGTCTTTTCGAGAATGGTCTTTCCTCCATTAACGACGATTCACCAGCCTTTGCCGATGATGGGGCGTATGGCATCTGAGATGCTGATTCAATTAATCGAAGGCACCGATCAGGTATCCAGCAGCATCGTTAGCCATCAATTAATAGAGAGACAGACGGTTCGCCAAATGCCTTGATCAACAAGGCAAGTTTTTTTCACGATGAAGTAAACGTTTACTCTATTTCTAGTCTATTTCTATCAATTATTCATAGATGGGTTACAAAGAGAGTTAATAGACAATTGACTTGAGGGAGGTGGTTTCCGGGAAAGAGAAGACAGGACGTTTCTTCAAAATAGAAGTATACGTTTACTCGCTATTGGTTATTCTACACAGCAAAAATAAAAAGTATGGAGGGTCAGTAAGTATGAAAAAGACAATATCCTTAGTTCTTGTGAGTGCATTATTTTTGATGGCATTAGCCGGCTGCGGCAGTCCAAAAAATTCGAATGAGTCCAGTGGCAATACGTCATCGGCTAAGAAGGTAGAGTTGGAGTTCTTCCAGAACAAGACGGAAGCCAAGGATTCATTCGACGCTCTTATTAAGAAATTCAATGAGGCTAATCCGAATATTCATGTTCAGCAAGTGAACCCGCCGGATGCCGAGACTGTCCTTAAAACCCGCGTAGCGAAAAAAGACGTTCCTGATATTATCGGTCTCGGTGCCACAGATACTTATTCCCAATTGGCAAAGAGCGGAATCTTCGCTGATCTTACCGGAGATGCTCTACTTAATAATATTCAACCAGCTTATCTGAATATGTTGAACAAGCTTATCGGTTCTGAAAGCGCTTATGCCATTCCGTTTACGGCGAATGCAAGCGGAGTGATTTATAACAAAGCGATCTTCTCCGAGCTTGGAGTCGAAGTTCCTAAGACTTGGGATGAATTTATAAATGTAGCTCAAAAAGCGAAGGATGCTGGCAAGACAGCGATTTATCAGACGTTAAAGGACTCCTGGACAACACTAGTTCCGTTCAACTCTCTGTCCAGTGATATTGTTGGCATCGACTTCTATGGCAAACGTGCCGAGGGAGCTATCAAATTCGATAGCCCTGAGTTCCGTGAAGTTGCCGAGAAGCAATTGAAATTGCTCGACTTCGGTCAGAAGGATCTGTTCGGCAAGGGCTACAACGATGGTAATGCTGCATTTGCCAGAGGAGAAGCTGCTATGTACATTCAAGGCGTATGGGCTATCCCTGAAATTCTGAAGGCAAATCCAAATGTAGAGCTGGGTGTATTCCCATTCCCTGCAACAAATGATGAAGCGAAGAACAAAGTGATTTCCGGGGTCGACACTCTGCTAGCGATCTCCAAGAATACGAAGCATTCTGAGGAAGCTAAGAAATTCATCGATTTCATGCTGCAACCCGACAATATTCAATTCTTCATCGATCAACAAAAAGCATTCTCTGCGGTTAAAGGCGTAACGCAATCTGATCCAAGCGTAGAAGGCTTCAATGCGGCATTCGAGAGCGGTGCTATCGAGGACTTCTCCGACCACTTCATTCCAAGTGCAGTGAAAGCTGATACGATTATTCAAGGCTTCCTGCAAAAGAAAGATGTAGACGCTTATGTGAAGCAGTTTGATACAGAGTGGGACAAGGTTGCAAACCGTAAATAATGAGCTTGAACCGAAAGCCCTTAGTGAGAGGAGAAGCGTGCGCTGATCGTGCGCTCTTCTCCATTTAAAGAAGGAGGATTACGATGGCCAAAAGGAAAGCCGCGTTCTATACAATGACCATACCGGCCTTGCTCCTATTTTTCCTATTTCATACCTTTCCAACGCTGCAAGGGATATTTTATTCGTTCACGAACTATGACGGATATAGCGACAGCTATGATTTTGTAGGCTTTAAGAACTTTGCATCCTTATTCACAGATAGTAATGTTCTGAACGCTTATCTGTTTACTTTCAAATATGCGATCGTCGTAACTATTTTTATTAATGTCATCAGTTTGCTTATAGCTTTAGGATTAAACTCACGCATCAAATTCCGCAATTTCTTCCGCGGTATTTACTTCCTGCCTAACGTTCTCGGCGTATTGATTGTTGGCTATATCTTTAACTATATCTTTGCCAATGCAGTTCCGATGATTGGTGAGAAGCTAGGCAGTGAGATACTAACGACGAACATCCTCGGCAGTGAGAAGTGGGCCTGGATTGGTATCGTTATCGTCGCAGTATGGCAAGGGATCGCCTTCAATACGATTCTGTACCTGGCTGGTCTACAGACCATTCCACGTGATATTTACGAAGCAGCGGATATTGATGGTGCAGGTCCTTGGAACACATTCTGGTCGATGACATTCCCGATGCTGGCTTCGTTCTTTACGATTAATATGGTACTGGCGATGAAGAACTCGCTCATGGTATTTGACCAGATCGTAGCCCTTACCGGCGGCGGTCCTGGACGTTCGACGCAATCGATCGCCATGCTAATCTATCAAGGCGGCTTCCAGGGCGGAGAATTCGCTTATCAATCGGCGAACGCGGTCATTTACTTCATCGTGATCGTAATTATCTCTGTCGTGCAGCTTAACTTTTTACAGAAGAGGGAGTTGGATGCCTAATGAAAACCAGAAACTCCACCAATTGGCTCATAACAGCCCTGATTACCCTCGGTTCGCTCGTTATTCTATTTCCGCTGTATATGACCGTATCTATTGCATTGAAAAATCCAGAAGAGATGGCTCAATCGATCTTCGCTCTGCCGACGGGACTGCACTTCGACAACTTCACCCGTGCGATCGAAGCGACGAATTTCTTCTCGGCGTTTAAGAACAGCTTCGTTATTACGCTCTTCTCGGTGAGCTTTGTACTCTTGACCAACTCGTTAGTGTCGTATGCCGTAGCGCGTAATATGAACCATAAGTTCTTCAAAGGCTTGTATTTCTACTTCATCAGCGCGATGTTCATTCCGTTCCAGATCATTATGCTGCCGGTTGTGAAGCTGACGACTGATCTGAGAATGAACAACATTCCTGGCTTGATCATTCTGTATATCGTTTATGGACTCGCCTTTAATATTTTCGTCTATGTTGGTTATATCCGCTCCATCCCATTAGAGCTGGAGGAAGCAGCAACGGTTGACGGCGCAACGACGTACGGAACCTTCTGGCGGATTATTTTCCCGCTGCTTGCGCCGATTAATGCGACAGTCGCCATTCTGAGCTGTCTGTCCACATGGAACGATTTCATGCTGCCGCTCATTATTCTGAGCAAACCGGAATCGTATACACTTCCTCTGGTGCAGTATGTATTCCAGGGCCAATTCAGCACGGATTTCAACCTGGCCTTTGCCTCTTACCTGCTAGCGCTGGCACCGATGGTGATCGTATATATCTTCGCGCAGAAGTGGATTATTAACGGAATCACTCAAGGCGCTGTAAAGTCATAAGCATCATGAATATAGATAAATAAATGGATAGGAGTTTTCATTCATGAAGAAGACATGGTGGAAGGAAAGCGTTGTATATCAGATATATCCGCGCAGTTTCCAGGACAGCAACGGGGATGGGATCGGCGATATTCCGGGGATTATTTCAAGACTGGATTATTTGCAGAAGCTGGGAGTAGATGTGATCTGGCTATGTCCGGTCTACGAGTCGCCGAACGACGATAACGGCTACGACATTAGCAACTATCGGGGAATTATGGATGAGTTCGGTACGGTAGAAGATTGGGAGCGTCTGCTTGACGGCCTGCATAGCCGCGGAATGAAGCTGATTATGGATTTGGTAGTGAACCATACCTCGGACGAGCATGCCTGGTTCGTTGAATCTCGCAAGTCCAAGGATAATCCTTACCGTGATTATTATGTTTGGCGTGATGGCAAGGATGGCAAGGAGCCGAACAACTGGGCTTCTATCTTCAGCGGTTCGGCCTGGAAATACGATGAGACGACAGACCAGTACTTTCTGCACCTCTTCTCCAAGAAACAGCCGGATTTGAACTGGGAGAATGAGAAGGTACGCCGTGAGGTGTATGATTTGATGACCTGGTGGCTAGATAAAGGCATCGACGGATTCCGGATGGACGTCATCAATATGATCAGCAAAGTTGAAGGCTTACCGGACGGAGAAGGGGAAAGCAAGTACAAGGACGGCGGCAAATATTTCATGAATGGTCCGCGTATCCATGAATTCCTGCAGGAGATGAATCAAGAAGTACTGTCGAAATATGATGTGATGACCGTTGGCGAGACGCCGGGAGTATCTCCAGAGGAAGCGGCGCTCTATGTAGGTGAGGATCGCGGCGAGCTCAGCATGGTGTTCCAGTTCGAATCGATGGACATTGACTCAGGCCCAGGCGGCAAATGGTTCGTAACGCCGTGGAAGCTGCTCGACTTCAAGCGCATTATGAGCAAGTGGCAGACGGACCTTGAAGGGAAGGGCTGGAACAGCCTGTTTCTGAACAATCATGACCAGCCGCGAATGGTATCCCGCTTCGGCGATGACGGCAAATACCGCAAGGAATCAGCTAAAATGCTTGGTACGCTGCTTCATACGATGCAGGGCACACCGTTTATTTATCAGGGCGAAGAGCTCGGCATGACTAATGTGAAGTTCGCAACGATTGAAGAGTATCAGGATATCGAGACGCATAATATGTTCAATGAACATCGCGAAACAGGCCGCTCGGTCGAAGATATTATGGCTTCCATCTATAGCAAAGGTCGCGATAATGCCCGTACGCCGATGCAATGGGATGCAACAGCGCATGGCGGCTTTACAGCCGGGACACCTTGGCTTGTCGTTAATCCAAATTATAAACAGATCAATGCCGAAGAGGCCGTGGCTGATCCGGATTCTATTTTCCATTACTATCGTCGCCTGATTGAGCTGCGCAAACAGCATGAAGTGATTGTCTACGGCAAATACGAGCTCCTGCTGGAGGATCATGAGCATATTTATGCATATACTCGCACTTTGGGCGATGAACGGCTGCTGGTGATTCTTAACTTCTTCGCTGACCCCATGACTTTCGAACTGCCTGCATCCGTAGGTTACCGTTCCTACGAGCGGCTGATTGGCAACTATGAATTACTCGAGGGAACACGGCTTGAGCAAATGGAGCTTCGCCCATACGAGGCTCAGGTATTGAGATTAAGCTAATCAATAAGGATTAGTCAGATTGGAGGAACGGCTTCGGCCGTTCTTTTTATTTGATCGAAAGGGCAGAAGGGCATGAATCGCATAGTTGTAGTGGATAAAAGGAATAGATATAATAAGATTAATCTACAAAGATGAGGTGAAGAGGATGGCAATCCGTAACGTTCGAAGTAACTAGTTCTCGGGCTGGGTAACACGCGTACCAGCTACCAAGGGGGTTCTATGCCCTTTTGACCATATAGAGACTAGAGCTTTGAACGGTGTCGGCAAATGCTATCGCTCTAAAATTAAGCCAAGGGCACCATGCTATATATGCTTGGCGGAAGATTGTCTTAATGCGTTGACATTAGGCATTCGCTTCCGTATGCATACATGAGCAGTGATCCTTGGCTTTATTGATCTTATCGGAGGTAGATTCAAATATGTTGAAGAAGTGCATTGTTCTTTTTAAGTGGATGATATTGCTGTATATAATTATGGGCTTCATGATCCAATTCCTTAACGCGTATGGCATCAGAATCTTTCAGGAACTGATTGACCAAGTGGTTCAGATTCATCAACTCAACGACATACTGGGATTAATTATTTTGTATGGCTGCATTTTGCTGGCTGTGACCCTTTTGAATTACCTCACAGAATATCCGCAGACCTATTTATCGAATGGGATATTTGAAAAGCTGAAGATTATGGCGCTTGAGAAAGTGTCCAGAATGGATTATGGCGCCTACCAGAATATCGGAACCGGCCGGATGATCAAGGTGATCGAGAATGGGGCTTCTGCAGGAAAAGGCATCATTTACTCCTTTTACTTGGAGATATTTAGCAACCTACTGCCGACAATGATATTCAGCTTATTATTCATCGGTATGTATAATGTACAAATTATGTTAGTTATCGCGGTAGGGTATATCGTTATTTTCCTGCTGACAAATCTACTGCTACGCATGCTCTATAGAATCAAATCCTCGCTGCTGGACAGTCAGGAGAAGCTGGCAAAATACTCGGTGCGCGGATTTATGGAGCTGGTCGTATTCCGGCTGAATAAACGCTACGACAAGGAAATCAAACGCCTTACTGCAACGGCCGGTGACATCGTCGCCAAGAACTGCCGGATCAGGATGATCCATGAAGCTTTTTTTATGATATTTGCTGTGATTGTGAGTCTGTTGAAGATCGCTGTACTTGTGTACGGGGTCAAGCAAATTTTGGTCGGCGGCACTTCTATCGGGATCGTTGTCGCCTTGATTATGTTCATTGATCAGGTATATACGCCTGTAGCCATCTTCAACGTAATCTATGTCGATTACAAGCTTGACCGGGTCGCTTATGAACGTCTTGAGGAGTTCGTTAATGCGCCTGAGGATGCCAATTTGTTGCAAGGTCTGGAAGTAGGTCCGTTGTCCAAGCAGATTGAGTTTAGAGATTTATCCTTTGCTTACGGGAATGCGCGGCTCCTGGATAGGGTTTCTTTTACAATTCCGCAGGGGACATCGCTTGCAATTGTCGGTCTTAGCGGCAGCGGTAAATCGACGATCGTGAAGTTATTGCTCGGGCTGTTGAAAAAAGAATCGGGCAGCATCCTCATCGACGGGGTGGATATCGATCAGATCAAGCTGAACAGCCTATATGATCATGTATCCTATATCCCGCAGGATGCGCCAATCTTCGATGCGACGATTCGAAGCAATATCGTATTTGATCAAGAGATGCCCGACGAGCAAATTTACGAACTGCTAGATACGGTGTTGCTGAAAGGCAAAGTTATGAGTCTTCCAGAGGGGCTGGATACAATGGTCGGCGAACGGGGGATTAAGCTATCCGGCGGGGAACGGCAGCGTCTGGCTTTTGCTAGAATTATGGCTCAGCAGAGGGAACTGGTCATCCTTGATGAGCCCGTCTCGGCCCTCGACAATATTACCGAACAGAGGGTGATGGAATCCCTTCTGAACAGGTTCAGTAAGAATACACTTCTCGTTATTGCTCACAGACTAGATTTTGTAAAGAATATGGATCGGATTTTGTTAGTGAGAGATGGAGCAATTGTGGGTTTGGGTACCTTTGAAGAGCTTCTTCACAACAGCCCCTACTTCCAGGAACTTTGGGATCGGGAGAAGAGGGCGGAGAAGGAGAGATTACGGGAAGAAGCCAGCGAATCTAACTTCGATGACTAATGCTTCTGTAACTGGGTCAGAGATGTTATAGATTAGAGTATAAAAAGGAGCGGGCCGAGTGTTTCGGCTCGCTCTTTCTTTTTGAATTTACAATCAGGAACTCTTGGCCGGGCTGTCTTCCTACGTATATTTATTTTACGGGAATCTCGATCGTCTTATTGTAGGCTTTCATATAGTGCATTCCCTTGATCAGCAGATATTCCGGCTTATTCTTCGTATTAAAAAGCAGGGTGCGCTGCTTCAACAATGTTCCATCGGCCTGCTTAACGAGATCCTGTCTAACCGTTGTCTGTAGCGGGGTGTTCTCGTCCTGAGTCTCAATAGATACGCCATCCAGCATGACATCGTCTTCTGTGGCGATGGTAACCTCCACTTGGTCGGCGGTGACGGATACATCCTTAATCCATAAATTCTCCTCACTCAGTTTAAATGAATCGCCACTTACATTTGCCAGTGACAGCTTCTTATCCAAGGATTGATACCCAACAAAATGGCCCATGATGAGCTCCAAGTCTTGAATCTGTTGCGGAAGGGCATCGTAACGAATTTCGAAGCTGATTTTGCTGCCATATGCAGATTGACTTCCGCTGCCTTTGATCGGAATTTCAATTCCGTTCGCTCTTAACTTAATCCCGTCCAGTGCGTTAGGAACACGGTCATAATTGTCCACCCGGATGGTTCCTCTGACAACCGTTTGTGTTGGCGTAGCCGTGATGGATTGGAATGTCAGTGAGCCTTGGTCCACCTTGAGCGTCTTATTGATCGATTGCCTTAGCAGCGTCTGCAGCGCTTGATTTGGATTGTATGAAAAAGTAAGGGTTCCTTCTGACATTTGCTCGGCTGTATAAGGCATTTGCATATAATGCAGCGTTAATTTCTTGGCGAAGGGGTTCACACTGTCAAAGGTCATTATGCCTTTAATCTCGGTCTGCTCCTCGTTCAAGACCGATGTACCGCTTGCTGGATGGGATTTCGTCCAGAAACCGCTGATAGAATCTAGTCTGATTGGCTCGTGGCTCTGATCCAGTCCGTGTGGATTAAACAAGGTGTAGTACATTACTAGCTGATTTGCATCCGCTATAATACCGTTGATGGTGAAATCCGTTCCGTCCTTCAGCGTGATCTTCTCCTCCATGCTCTGTCCCATACCTTTATCATTAAGCTGCTTCAAAGTATCTCCCATCAACTCCTCGAAACCAAATAGCTGCTTGCCGTAATACGCGAGTGCATTATAGTTCGATCCGAAAATGGCAGCGATGAGAATAAGGATAGCAGCAGCCTTCCAGATCGGCGCAATGCGCTTCGACTTTCTGGAGGGAGCTGCATCCAAGGTTGCTCTTAATCGGTTTTTAAGCTCCTTGGGTGCTTTCTGATTTTCAAGTCGCTGTTTCTCCACAGCCAATTGCTCTTCGATGTTATTCATTCTGCTCACCTCCGCGATATTCTCTGAGTCTTTTCAATCCTTGGGAGATTCTCGATTTGACGGTTCCAACCGGTACCTGAGTTATGTCTGAAATTGTCTGGTAATCGAGATCATGCAAATATTTCAACTGGATCGCTTCTTTTTGCTGCTCATTGATCTGGAGCAATAAAGTTTGAATGTCCATTTGCCGTTCACTATTTAAGTATGGATCTTCTGTTTCAGTGGAATTTACCCCGTGGGGGGGTGACCCCAGCTCATGATGATTGATATACTCAGACTCCCACTCATCGACCAGTACCAGTTTACTTCGTTTGCGGAGCAACCCCTTGCAGCTATTGACTAGGATCGTCTTACTCCAACTATAGAAGGCTTCTTCACTCTTAAGCTGCTCGATCTTCTCGTATAGGATGAGGATCATGTCCTCCATGGCATCCATCGCGTCATGGGTATTCCCCATATAGGTTAGGGCGAGCTGATAATATGTATCCTCCTCAGCCATAATGAGCTGTAGTAATGCTTCTTTATTTCCCTTTTTGGCTTTCTTCACCAAACGTACTGTCTTCATGCTTTCACCTCTCTTATTTATAAGAGTTTTAAGGAGTGCAAAAAGTTCATTCTTCTATAAATTTTGCATGATGATGCTTTCGAATGGAATGGCTATAGAATATTTGCATCTAGTCGAAGAGATATTAGTAGTATCCATAGATTACACTAAGGAGATGCGCTAAATTGAGATTACCGACAGGAATGTTACGGACTGTAATCAGCTTAGTTATGATGTGGACATTATACATCGGAACGGTAGGCGCGGCCGTTGTTCCGGAATATGCCAAATGGGGCCTAATTGCGGTCAAAGAGACCCAGCAACGCTACCAAGCGGACATTATAGATTATTTACATGTAGGCCGGACGTATCTGTCCGCCAATAAGGCTGAGGAGAAATTTAAGCTGTGGATCAGAACGAAGGACGGTAGCGAGTTCGGAGTCTATGTGTACCTTCAGTTCAACCCGGCCCATGATACGGAGTACACAATCCGTTATGAAAGGGTGGGATAAATGGCTGTTGACATTTCTAACCGTGTTGCTTAGTATTGTTGTATCGCAAAAGCTTGAATCAAGGACAAGAATGCTTATAGATGCCATAACAGAGAACGGGGCCTTAGGCTGGAAGCCCCTATGGAGAAAGTAAGGGTTTACCGCCTTGTAGCTGCAATTTTGAAATCATGTATGGGACCCACTGAGGGTAGCAGCGTGAGTGTAAGGATTGCCGGGAGTTCCCGTTACAGAAGTTATAAGGATTCGCTAAAGGTAAGATGTTAGTGGATTGAACTTGGGTGGAACCACGAGCGCGCTCGTCCCTATGCGGACAGTGGGCTTTTTTGATTTTTCACAGAACTCTAAAAGCGATGATCAAGGACAAGAATGCTT
This sequence comes from Paenibacillus lutimineralis, assembly GCF_003991425.1. Taxonomy (NCBI): domain Bacteria; kingdom Bacillati; phylum Bacillota; class Bacilli; order Caryophanales; family Paenibacillaceae; genus Paenibacillus; species Paenibacillus lutimineralis. Next base: position 5,549,992 of record NZ_CP034346.1, on the reverse strand, counting down.
ATGGATACCATGCCAGAGAACGGGGCCTTAGGCTGGAAGCCCCTATGGAGGAAGTAAGGATTTACCGCCTTGTAGCTGCAATTTTGAAATCATGCTTGTGATCTACCGAGCGCCGTAATGTTATCCCAGATTGGGATCTGGTCGTGGTGCGAGAGTAGCAGCATGAGTGTAAGGATTGCCGGGAATTCCCGTTACAGAAGACATAAGGATTCGCTAGGAAGAGTTCAAAACGGCCAGTTTTCAGCACCGAGAAGGTTGAATGAAACTAGGGACGAAAGGAGCGGAGCGTACGTAGTGTGTACGTGAGCACCGGAAGGCCCGGTTGAATTCAAGATTCGATGTCGAGAACACATTCTGATCTACTTCGTGATCAAAATTGGACTGTTCGAACTACCTCTAATAGCGGATTGAATATGGGTGGAACCACGAGCGTGCTCGTCCCTATGCGGACAGCGCGCTTTTTTATTTTCATAAAACCTCTAAAAGCGATGATCAAGGACAAGAATGCTTATAGATACCATGCCAGAGAACGGGGTCTTGGCTGGAAGCCCCTATGGAGGAAGTAAGGATTTACCGCCTTGTAGTTGCAATTTTGAAATCATGTTTGCGATCGATCGAGCGCCGTAATGTTATCCCAGATTGGGATCTGGTCGTGGTACGAGAGTAGCAGCATGAGTGTAAAGATTGCCGGGAATTCCCGTTACAGAAGACATAAGGATTCGCTAGGAAGAGTTCAAAACGGCCAGTTTTCAGCACCGAGAAGGTTGAATTCAAGATTCGATGTCGAGAACACGTCCTGATCTACTTCGTGATCAAAATTGGACGGTTTGAACTACCTCTAATAGCGGATTGAATATGGGTGGAACCACGAGCGCGCTCGTCCCTATGCGGACAGTGCGCTCTTTTGTTCATATAACAATAAATTTTAGGAGTGATATTGAAATGTGTAGTCCAATTTCGAAGCAAGTATTGGGAAGAAGATATGCTGCAATGCTGATGGCAAGAGCCATCCAGCACAAGATTCAAGGCGTCAGACTGGGGATGTTCGCGGATACTTCACAAGGCTTCTACTATGATTTCGACGCTGCGAGCCCGATTTCTGAGGAGGATGTTGCAGAGATTGAACAGGACATGAAGCAGCTTGCTGCCCAAGATGAACCTGCAAATTGCCGCCATTGCTCCCGTGGTGAGGCGATTAAGCTCTTCGAAGCGAAGGGAGAACACTGGAAGGTAGAATGGCTCAAGGAAGGGGCCATGGAGGAGCCCGTTGTTATTTTTGAACAGGGTGGTTATATGGACATTCTTCCATGGGGTTGTGCAGCCGATTCGGGTGAGCATAATGAGGAATTAGACCAGAGTGCTGTACGGGATTTGCTTCGTTCCAAGCCGTTCTTCAAGCTATTGAATGTGTCTGGTGCTTATTGGCAAGGGGATAGCCAGAAGCCAATGTTACAGCGCATTTATGGGGTAGCATTTGCAAGTAAGCGGGAACTTGATGAATATCTGAAGTGGCAGGAAGAGGCTCAGAAGCGGGATCACCGCAAGCTCGGCAAGCAGCTTCAACTGTTTATGTTTGCGGATGAGGCTCCTGGCATGCCGTTCTATCTGCCTAAGGGCACAGTGCTGCGTAATGAGTTGGAGAGCTTGTCACGGGAATATTTGTTGAAGTACGGATATGAGGAGGTTCGTACACCGTTCATGATGGATCGCCATATGTGGGAGCAATCTGGACATTGGGATCATTATCGCGACAATATGTATTTCTCTGAGCTTGATCATCATCATTTTGCCGTTAAGCCGATGAACTGCCCGGGGCATATGTTGATGTACAAGAACAGCCTGCATTCTTATAAAGATCTGCCGATCCGTTATGCCGAATTCGGTCAGGTTCATCGCCATGAATTCAGTGGGGCGCTAAATGGCCTGTTCCGGGTCAGAACTTTCTGCCAGGACGATGCTCATATTTTTGTGGCGCCGGAACAGATTGAAGCGGAGATCATGCATACCATCGATCTGATCAAAGAGATCTACGAAATTTTCGGCTTCGAGTATTCGCTCGAGCTGTCGACTAGGCCGTTGGATTCAATGGGCAGTGACGAACAGTGGGAAGCGGCGGAAGCTGCACTTCTGAAAGTGCTCGAAGCATCTGGGCTGAAGTACAATCTTAATCCCGAGGATGGCGCCTTCTATGGACCAAAGATTGATTTTCATATCAAGGATGCTCTAAATCGCAGTCACCAGTGCGGAACTATCCAACTGGATTTTCAAATGCCGGAGAAGTTTGGGCTCTCCTATGTGGATGAGCAGAACATTAAGCAGACTCCTGTCGTCATACACCGCGCTATATACGGTTCCATCGACCGTTTCCTCGGTATATTGATTGAGCATTATGCGGGGGCATTCCCGATATGGCTAGCACCTGTACATGCAATAGTAATTCCTGTAGCGGAGGCCCATGCTGCTTATGCCAATGAGATGCGTGAACGCCTGATAGATGCTGGAATTCGGGCTGATGTGGACTCACGTGATGAGAAGCTGGGTTATAGAATCCGGGAGGCACAGATGCAGAAAATTCCTTACATGCTGATCGTTGGCGATGCGGAGATCGCCGCGGGAAATGTGCAGGTTCGCGCATACGGTCAGAAGGAGCAGGAGCAATATGAGCCTTATGCCTTTATTTCCATGATGAAAGGGAAAATAAATGAGCGTGCGCAGTAATTCGCATTTCTGATATTTTTGGTTGAGGCGGAGTGTGGAATGGGCCACATGATTAATGACAATAGTGGGGGAGGGGGAAGAGGAAGAAACTGCAAAAATGCATTTTTTCGGACTGAAAACCGGAATAAAAGAAACAGCTTGCAAATATGCAGGCTGTTTCTCGATTTATTCGAAATCGGGTCTAATTCCAGAAGAAAAACTACATTTTTGCAGTCCGCACATCATGCCGCCCAAGTTAGTTCAACTAGTTACACACCATACCCGCTAACCTCACTCTTAATTCGAGTGGACAGCTTCATTTCGCGGCGAGCGTCTGGACGACCAGAGACGCCAGCCGGTCAGCAGAGCGGCTACAAGGCAGATCGTCGCTGACGTCTGGAAGACGACATGCATTCCGGTCAAGAAGATATCCGGGCGATCTGGAATTAACCCGGTTACACGATAGCCAGCTTTATGGCTCATCACGCTGAACAGGGTAGAAGTTGCTACCGTGATCCCTACAACCATCCCAATATTACGGACCAAGCCGTTAATGCTGCCGGCGATCCCAAGCTGTGTCCGTGGTACCTTAGACATCACGAGCGAGTTGTTCGGAGATTGGAATATCCCGCTGCCAAGCCCAAGCATAGCAATCCATAGCGATACGAACGCAATATGGCTGCCGTTGTGCAATGAAGCAAGGCCGAACTGGGCGATAACCATCACGATCAGACCGATGAAGGTTAGCAGCTCTGAGCCAATCTTATCCGATAGAGTACCGCTGATCGGTGCGATGATGACCATGACAATCGGGAAGATCATCAGCAGGAACCCGGCTTGAGACGGAGACAGGTTAAGAATGCTCTGTGCATAGAAAGGTGCGATAATGTTGTAGCAGAAGTTCGCAACGAAGACGAGAAATCCGCATAAAATGCTCAGCGAGAACAGCGGATTCTTAAAGAGCGATAGCTGAAGCAGCGGCTCCTGCTTATGCATCTGTACCCATATAAAAGCGATAAACACAACTACTGAAACGATTAATGAGGCTATGATACGGTAATCCCCGTAACCAACCTGTTGTCCAAGTAGTAGCCCGGAGAATAGGGCAAGGATAAATAGTGTGAATAACAGGTTGCCCGCCTTGTCGATCTTCACTCGCAGCTTCGTAAGATCTTGTGGCAGCGTCTTGACGCCAATAATAAAGGCGATGATTCCGATTGGGACATTCACCCAGAATATATATTCCCAACCGAGACTGGAAATGATAATGCCGCCGAGACTTGGACCGGCAATACTGCCCAGCGATACGAAGGTTCCGATGAACCCGAGCGCCTTACCGCGTTCATTTGGCGGGAAGATGTCAGTAACTATCCCTTGATTGTTGGCCATCGTCATCGATGCGCCAAGGGCCTGAAGAAGCCGTGAAGCAATCAAGGTGGTCAAGCTGTGGCTTAATCCGCAGAACAGAGAACCGATCGTGAAAATGATCATGCCTAGCTTGAATATTTTTATTTTGCCGACGATATCCCCAAGTTTGCCGAAGAATAGAATTACCGCACAGATCATCATGAGGTAGCTGGTGACAACCCATTGTGTCTGGGCTACCGGTAAATCGAGCTGCTTCGATATGACGGGGAGGGCGATGTTGACGATGCTTCCGTCCAGAGTGGACATGAAGGTGAATAGATTAATGACGATCAGTATCAACCAGCGCTTCTTCTGTACCGCGGGATCATCCTGATACGTTTTTCTTACTATTTCTGGATTTGAACTCATGCTGATAACCTCACTTCATAATTGCAATATAAATTTGTTGCACGTACAACTAAATCACATATTCAAAGTGTACTCTAATTTAGTTGCGTCTGCAACAAAAATACGATAAAATTTTAGACATGTATATAAATCCCGTTATAGAAGGGCAAGGATGGACATGAACTCGATCGGCAAGTTGATATCTTTTATCAACCGTATCAATCAGAAGGAATTGGCCAACAAACTGAGAGATTATAATATAGGCGGTGGCGGACACCATAGCTATCTGAAGACGATCCTAATGAATCCCGGCTTGAATCAGGATCAGCTTACATGTGAAGTAAAGTTCGATAAGGCTACTACGACCCGTTGTATTAAGCAATTGGAGGAGGAGGGCTATGTCGAGAGGATCGTCGACGATAACGATCGAAGATCCTACCGGTTATATCCGACTACCAAAGCCAAGGAATTCGAACCTGTGTTGATCTCAATTCTGGATGAGTCCAATAGGAGTCTAGCTGGGTGCTTGTCCGAGGAAGAGAAGGAACAACTCAGAGCACTACTGCAGAAGGTGTATGACAACTACAATTCTCGCTAAGTAATATACTCAAAATTGTTGCAGTCATGCATTGAAGCGAATTCGTCAAAGAAGAGGATGGATTCGCTTTTTTCTTTTATCTAGTATAATTGGCTTAATATGATATAGGCAGGAGATGAAGTGATCGATGCGGATATTAGTGCTTGGCGCCGGAGGAGTCGGTGGTTATTTTGGCGGCCGACTAGTTGAACAAGGAGCAGATGTTACCTTTCTCGTAAGGGAGCATCGCAAGCAGCAACTTGAACAAGAGGGATTAGTGATTCACAGTGTGCACGGCGATCTGACCTTGGAGCCGCGTGTTACCACTTCGCAAGATGAAGCGGAACCCTTTGATTTGATCCTGTTCTCGACGAAGGCTTACCATTTAAAGGAAGCTATGCAGGATGTCAAGCCGTTCGTTAGGGAGAATACGGTGATTCTGCCGTTGCTGAACGGTGTGGCTCATATCCCGGAATTGCAGCGGGAGTTCGGTAAGGACAAGGTCATCGGCGGACTATGCTTCATTGAGACTACCTTAAATGAGCAGGGACATATTATTCAGACGAGCAAAGGGCACTATGTCCGATTCGGAGAGTTCGGGAATAGAGATACGGAGAGAATTCAGGCGATTGAAGAAGCGCTGAGCGGAACGAAAGCTTCATTCGTGCGGAGCCCTCATATCGAGCAAGATATTTGGCATAAATATTTGTATATTACGACCATTGCAGGCGTAACTACTCTGATGCGAGCCCCGTTAGGTCCGATTCGGGATAGCGAGAATGGATATGAGTACATACGCGGTGTGTTCCAAGAGGGCGCGGCGATCATGATGGCGCACGGTGCACCGCTGGATTCGGAGATCGTTGCTCAGCATATGGTCACGATGGAGAAGACGGGCTACACAATGAAAGCCTCTATGCTGCGTGACATGGAGAAGGGTCTAGCGATTGAGGGTCGTCATCTACACGGTTATTTACTTGATTTGGCTAAGGAGCATAAGATGGAAGCCCCGCTGCTTGAGGTGATTTATCGTAACCTACAGATCTATGAGATTATGCAGCAAGAGTAGTAGGCTCTAGCGAAAATATAGATAAATGGAGGAGATCACATGGTACCGGAGATTCCAAAGGGAAATTTACAGAGTAATGTCGCGAGGTTCTCAGGGTTTGCAGATGTATACGACAATTACCGTCCTGAAGCCCCTAAGATGGTTACCGAGATTTTGACCCAATACTTGCAGAGAGAACCAGAGCTGGTAATGGATTTAGGCTGCGGTACAGGACTGTCGACGCTGGTCTGGAATGGATGTGCGACGCGGATCATAGGGGTTGAGCCTAATGATGATATGCGAAGTGTAGCCACAGCCAAGCTCCAGCACTTCCCGGAGGGATCGTCTGTGATCAGCTTCGTTCCCGGGTATTCCAATCAACTTGAGGTGGACGCGGAATCAGTCGATATTATTACCTGCTCGCAGTCATTTCATTGGATGGAACCCGTAAGTACATTAAGCGAGGTACACCGCGTTCTACGGACGGGAGGCGTATTCGCTGCTTATGACTGTGATTGGCCGCCGATGATCAGTTGGGAGCTGGAGAAGCAGTACATGGAATTGTATGATAAATGCGATGAGATTCTGGAGCGGGAGACGGCCGAGGAATCAAAGGCCGTTAAGCGGAACAAGAACGAGCATTTGCATAATTTACAGGCCAGTGGAGCCTTCAGATTTACGAGGGAGATCGTATTTCACCATCAGGAGCTGTGCAATGCCGAGCGTTATGTTGGACTGGCGCTAAGCCAAGGCGGCTTGCAGAGCGTTATGAAGCTCGGCAGCACAGAGCTTGATGGCGATATAGCTTATTTCCGTGAACTGACGGATAAGTATTTTAACGGTCATACGAAGGAAATTATGTTCAGTTATCGGATGCGTCTCGGTATAAAATAGGTTCAGGTACAAATAAGCCAGTTTTCAGCACCGAGAAGGTTGGATGAAGCTAGGGCCAGAGGAGCGGAGCGTACGTAGTTTGTACGTGAGCACCGGAAGGCCCGGGTGAATTCAAGATTCGATGCCGAGTTACTTCCTGATTCACTTCGTGATCAAAAGTGGATCAAATAAGTTCGAACATTGCTGCGACGTCCGGTACAAATTGCCCGAGTATATGAGACCAATCATTGGTGAGTGGATTATAAATATAATCATGCCGCCAGGTCTCGATATGACGGGCTATTTCTGTTACGGCGTGAATAATATCGTCTACCTCCTGTATTGTCATGATCGGATGCAGTGATGTACGTATCCAGCCGGGCTTGAAGGAGTAAGCCCCGCTAATAACACTCTGCTCAATTAGATGAGAGAGCTCAGCGGTAATTCCAAGTAAGTAATGTCCATATGGACCAGCACAGGAACAGCCGCCGCGTGCCTGAATACCGAAGCGATCGCTCAGTAGCTTCACGACAAGATTGTAATGGTATCCTGGGAGTATCCACGAGACGATACCTAGTCGATCTTCGGACTCCGAATCCAATACGGAGACCCCGGGAATCCGCCTCATCCCTTGGAGCAGGCGGGCCGTCATTTGATGTTCGCGCACTAGAATCAGCTCCGGTCTCATTTGATCTTTTAGCTTCATACATAGTGCGGTCTTGATGGCCTGGATGATTGGAGGGGTGCCGCCATCCTCCCGTCTCTCTACATCATGGACATAATGCTTCGTACCCCAAGGATTCACCCAATCGACGGTACCACCACCGACATGATCAGGAATTCGCTGGGTACATAGAGAATTGTGCACAATCAATACACCACAGGTGCCAGGACCGCCGAGGAATTTATGGGGGGAGAAGAGGATGCCGTCCAGTTGCTCTAGCGGATGCTCGGGATGCATATCAATCGATACATAAGGAGCGGATGCGGCAAAATCGACAATACATATTCCACCATGTAGATGCATCACTTTAGCTAACTGATGATACGGCGTCATTCTTCCGGTTACATTGGAGCAGGCAGTGAATGCGCCAATCTTAAAATGGCGATGTCGGTAAAGGCTGAGCGATCGCTCCAGTTGGGTGGGACTTACTTCTCCGTCTTCCCCAGGCTCAAGCACGACGACGTCTCCAATCGTCTCCGCCCAAGAGATATGGTTGGAATGATGCTCCATATGGCTGACGAAGATGATCGGACGATCTACCGCAGTCAGTCCAAACGAAGCAGCCTGCCACTCAGGCACCTTCAGACCAAGCAGGCGTTGCAGTTTGTTAATGCCCGAGGTCATTCCTGATCCAGTCAGCATCAAGATGTCGTCAGGGCGGGCGTTCACATGCTGTTTGATCATTTGACGAGCCATTCTATAGGCTTGGGATATCGTCTGGCCGGTCAGACTAGACTCGCTATGTGTATTAGCCATATAAGGACCGAACTGTTTGGCAATTGCCGCTTCAATCGGTTCGTACAGCCGTCCGCTTGCTGTCCAATCGGCATAGATCATCTTTTGCTTACCATAGGGAGTGGAATAGGTCTGCTGGATTCCGACTGTCTTGCGCCGGAAAGGGAGAAAATGCGCTTCAAGGACCTCCGGATTTTTGACGTTCGTCGCATCAACTGCACGCGTTGCATTTTTCAACATAGCATTCGTTCCTCGCTCATTTTCATTGATGACTCAGTATATGCCGGGAACAGCGGTGAAGGCGAATGCCCAGACTAGATTTTTTGTATTTCCAAGAAAAAAGCGATACTCCCCGGTCGTGGGAATATCGTTTTGTTTGGAAAGTCCGGTTTTCAGCACCGAGAAGGTTGGATGAAGCTAGGGTCTGAGGAGCAGAGCGTACGTAGTTTGTACGTGAGCACCGGAAGACCCGGCTGAATTCAAGATTCGATGCCGAGTTACTTCTTGATTTACTTCGTGATCAAAAGCGGACTCTAGATGAATAGCTGAATGTCAGATTCCAGGGCATCCCTTAAGTAGCTCTGGGCGTCGACGATGTCTACGCCGGGAAGGAACTCTTCGGGTTTCAGGCCCATAATTTCAACGGATAGCTTGCAGGCAGAGAATTTAATGTCTTTCTTGCGCGCTCCCTTTAAGAAATGAATTAGCTTCGGGGCCTCTTGATCCTCTATCATTTCTTCAAGCATCCATTTACCCAGTCCGCTGAAATTCATTTTCGATAATGGCAGCTGTTCAGGACCTTTAGGCGTCGCCAGACTCATAATTTTTTCGTAGAGCGATTTATCCTCTAGGGTCATCTTATCGGGATCTCTGATAAGGAACAGCCCCCAAAAGCTGAAGAACATTGTCACTTCGATATCCATATCATGCGCCGAGTTGGCTAGAATCAGCCCGGCCATCGCTTTATCATACTCTCCGCTGAACATGAGCAGACTCATCTTCTTGCTCATTAAGATGCACCTTCTTCAATTGGAATGTTCATATTATGAGACTATGAAGAGGGTTCTATGCTCTGTTCACATATTGTTAGACTCACGGGCTCTGCAACCTTTCCGCAGATTCACCACGTCATTAACATAAAAGGAGGGCCACGATGAAGAGGATAGGGTTAATTCTGTTCATACTGCTGCTTCTGAATCCTTTATATACGCGGCAGACATCGGCCTTATCATGCGCCGAATTATCCAGCATTCCCGAAGCGTATCGGAAGTACGACGGCGTAATCATCGGACGAGTGGAGAGTATCCGGGAGAGACGAGAGAACAATCAGATCGGGCTGACGATCACAAGAAGTTTCAAGGGGATTACAGAAGAGAAGTTGATAATCTTCGAGGATAAAACTTGGGGAGCTATATCAGGACCAAGCATTCTTCATGGAGAATATCTATTCTTTCTTAGTTACAAAGAGGGAACGGGCTGGGAGAATCCGCTATGTTCACCATCCAAGATGGCGGTCAATATTACCAGTGAGGAATCCACTTTTCTCGATGCCAGAGAATTGAAGCTTGTAGACCATGAAGATAGGGGTTCGGTGGCAGGTTCGCTGTTTCATACGAATAGATCTTATGTCTTGTGGGGCTCTTTCTTTGCTGTAGTTATTCTGGGAATTTCCGGGTATTATCTATGGATAAACAGACGCAGATCATAGACAAATCCTTACCAAGTTGAATATTTCCTCTTATTATTGTGGAAAATAGAGGAAACGGCTTCTTGGAAAGGAGGATTAGGATGGATATTTCAATGGGCGCCGATGAGGTCATTAACCGCATCAAGCAGCTGCAGAGTAATGGAGAGCCTATCAGCAAGAAGCAGGTGAATCAGCAGAACCCTGAGTTGATGAGAAGCGCATTGTACTATTTTCCAAGCTGGGAACATGCTTTGAAGAATGCAGCTATTTCGTAGTTCACGATCATCCACGCTAACACAGAAAGGTGAACCATGTGCAGATAAATAACGAGATGAATAATTAAACCGGTGAAATTGTGTAGCCCAACTCACCGGTTTTTTGTCGTTATTATTATACTTGGGGAACGCCCCATTTGATAATCTGGCCACTATGAGTAAGTCCGCCCCCGAAGCCATAAAGTAACATCGTATCCCCGTAATTTAGACGTCCTTCTTGTACCCCGAGGTCGAGCGCCAACGGAATGGAAGCGGCGGAGGTGTTGCCGTAGTACTCCATGCTGTACAATGTCCGCTCCAGCGGAATGCCGGATTTCTCGCAGATAGAATCGATCATACGCAGATTCGCGCTATGCGGAACGAACCAGTCAATGTCATCCACATTCATATTGGCTTGCTCTAGAAGCTGCTTAACGCCTGCAGATACGGTTTGTACTGCCCATTTATATACTTCCCGCCCGTTCTGTACCATCTTTCCATCCCCGGCGAGCTCTGTTCCTTTGAATGTATGAGACAAACCTGAGCGATATACATGGATACCGCCTTCGCCGTTCGTGCCTTGAACAGAGGTGATGAATCCAGGATGGGAGTCATCGTATTCAACGAGTACCGCACCGGCCCCGTCCCCAAACAGAATGCAGGTGGAGCGATCGGTATAGTCGGTTACCTTGGATAGCGTCTCACCGGCGACGACAAGAATTTTTTTGTGTAGGCCGGACGTAATTAATCCGTTGGCCAGATGCAGACCATATACGAATCCAGCGCAGGTCGCATTCAAGTCGAATGCACCGGTGCGACTTATCCCGAAATAATCCTGAATCTTACAGGCTACACTCGGAAATGGGTAATCTGGGGTTGTCGTTGCCACAATAACCATGTCGACATCGTCCAGACTTTTGTTATAACGCTCTGCCAGATTCTGCACCGCCTTAATGCACAGATCCGAGGTGAATTCGTGGTCCGCGGCGATCCGACGTTCCTTCATGCCGGTTCTTTGTACGATCCATTCATCATTTGTGTCGACTAGCTTAGATAAGTCATCATTCGTCAGCCGCTGTTCGGGAACATGAGTACCAATAGCCGTTATACGTGATTGAGAGAACTGAGCTTTCATGAAATCACCTCTTTTTTATTTATTATAACACCAAGTATTAGTATCTGGTACTAAAATATGCAGAAGCTTTGTTTTTCATTCATCTAGATTCATCTAACTTAGGTTTACAGCGATATTCCTGGTTGACGCAGAGAGCAAAACATTATAACTTATTAGTATACCCCTGCGGGTATACAATTGTATTACTCGCTTATCAAGTTATTAGTATGGTCGGCGGCATGTCCGCCTGGTCAGGGAATATTGACTAAACCAAATGGGAGGCCGTTATCTTGGCGATCTACTATTTTATCGTATGCATGATTATTGCAGTTATCGCTTGGCGAAGCAGACCGGTCCGGGGACTTAGATATATTAACGAAGACCAGTTCTGCAAGTTGTTAAAGGTAGAGCCGCAAAGCTTCAAGCTGCTCGATGTCCGGGATCAGGTGGATTATTATGAGGCACATGTTCCGGGAGCGCTTAACATTTCGGTAGGCAGGTTACGGTATGTGCGAAAGAATGAATTATATTTTGATGATGATATTATTATTATTTCGGCTACGAAGGCTCAGGGCAAAAAGGCCGCGAGAATTATGAGACAATGCGGATATAGTCATCTGACGCTAGTCAGCGATGACTGCATGTCGATCCCTTGCTTCCAGGAGCTGATCTCCCGCAAGTGTAAATGCAATAGTCCATGCGTATGATTTGATCCGTTGGCACTCATCGGTACATTGTTTTTATGCAGAAGATCGGAAATAATAGAAATAACATGTTTCGCAGAGGAGATAATGTTATGCAGTACGATGAAGATATTAAGAAAAGACTGAAGCGGGCGGAAGGCCAGGTACGTGGCGTACTTAAAATGATGGAGGAAGGGCAGGACTGCCAGAATGTCGTCTGTCAGTTATCCGCGATCCGCAGTGCGATCGATAAAGCGATGGCCTATGTGGTAGCCTCCAATTTGGAGCATTGCATCCTTGCTGAGAAAGAAGCTGGCAGGGATAGCAGTAAGGTGGTTCACCAGGCCGTGGAATTGCTGGTTAAGAGCCGTTAACGGCTCGTGAACCACGAAGTGCATCTTTGGCATCGTGCTTATCTGATTCATAGGAGATATGCTATAATAATGAATGTTCATTGTTAATGATAAGGAGAGCTGCAGGATGATCATCCAATTCATTCGTTATCGCTAATGAGAGGTACAGACTTTAAACTTGGTTATATTCTCAAAAATGGGAAGTTGACTAGGTTTATTTGACTGTACCTTTTTCATTCAGCAAAAACGAATGAATGGGGTGTTTTTTTGTGTCCAAAAATAATCATGCCGTGGATTTACTTTCACAGCATACTCATATTTTTAATTGTCCGGTTTGTCACTTTGAACTGTCCGTCAATGAAAGAAGTCTAGTATGTCCCCATGGACATCGTTTCGATCTATCAAAGCACGGATACATTCATTTGTGCTTGCAGGCTGCGGGGACTAAGTACGATAAATCCATGTTTGCAGCCAGACGGATGCTCAGCCAGGTCGGTTTATTCGAACCTCTGGCTGAAGCGATTGCAACCAGGATTGTGAAGAGGCTAGAACCTGGGGTGGAGCATGACACGATTAAAATTCTGGATGCAGGCTGCGGCGAAGGTTCGCATTTAGAGCGGATCCATTCGTTGGTCCGTCAAAATGCGGCGCTGCCGACGCTGGGGATCGGGATCGACCTGGCTAAAGAGGGCGTTGCCTCCGCGGCAAAGAGCTATAAGGAGCTTCTATGGTGCGTTGGTGATTTGGCTAATCCACCACTGGCAAGCCAACAGTTCAACGTCATTCTCAACATCCTGTCTCCTGCGAATTATGATGCCTTTCATAGATTGCTGTGCGAAGGCGGTATCGTAATTAAGGTAATTCCTAATCGCTATTATTTGTGTGAGCTGCGCGATGCACTCTGGGAAGGGCGCCAGCGAAGCTTCAGCAATGACAGGACAATGCAGCTGTTCAAGAAGCATTTTGAACATATCGAGGTCCAGCGGGTGAGATATACTTATCCCCTGGAGCCGGGGCAGGTGCAGCCTTTGCTTGCTATGACCCCTTTGGCATGGCGGGCTGAGGACAGCAAGCTGAACCATTTCGCAGCTCATCCTCCAACAGAGATTACAGTCGATCTTACCGTTATGATCGGCAGCAAAAGATAAAATAGTAAAGGTGCTTTATGTATAATCGCTCAATAAATCAAGAAAGACCTACCCAATTTATAGTTCGTAAACAGGCTGAGCTTAGTATTCAATTGAATGAGGTCCAGCGGGAGGCGGTTCTTCTTACGGAAGGACCGCTGCTGCTGCTGGCCTCGCCTGGATCAGGCAAGACAACGACGATGATTATGCGCATCGGCTATTTGATTGCGGAGAAAGGGGTACACCCCGCACGAATTAAGGCGGTAACGTTCAGCAGGGCTGCTGCACAGGATATGAAGTCACGGTTCAGCGCCTTTTTCCCGGAACTTGCTCCCGTACAATTTTCTACGATTCACAGCTTTGCCTTTGAAGTGGTCAGAGAATATTTGCGGAAGTGCCGAATCGACTTTCAGATCATTGAAGGGCATATCGATCCGGAGGAGGAAGAGGGGGCCGAGGCAGAGCATCTGCCACTGCACAAGAGAATTATTTTGCGGCAAATCTATCAGTCTATTCACTCGGATAACATCACCGACGATCAGATGGACGAGTTAACGACCTATATTAGCTATATTAAAAATAAGATGCTGCCTGCCGAGCATTGGTCGGAGATTAAAGTGGATGTTCCTAAGGCAGAGCAGATTTTTCGTGCATATGAAGAGTTCAAGCAAAGGGATAGAACAAGGCTGCTGCTTGACTTTGATGATATGCTGACGCTCGCAAATAGGGCCTTGAATGAAGATGCCTCACTGCTGCGAAAGTATCAGATGAGATATGATTATGTGCTGACCGATGAGAGCCAGGATACCTCGCTTGTACAGCACGCTATTATCGAGAAGCTGGTGCAGCGCCATCACAATCTGTGTGTCGTTGCTGACGATGATCAGTCGATTTATAGCTGGCGAGGGGCTGAGCCGTCTTATTTGCTGGATTTCAAACAAGTATTTCCCAAGGCGCAGATCTTGTATATGGAGCAGAATTATCGCTCTTCCAGGGATGTTGTACATGCTGCTAACCGCTTCATTAAACGCAACAAGCATCGGTATAACAAGAAGATGTTCACCCACAATCCTCCGCATGAGCCGATCCGCTTCACCTGTCTGGCTGATGATACTTCCCAAGGCGACTATCTAGTACGGGAGATCGCAGGGCAGGACAATCTGGCGGAGATTGCGATTCTGTACCGCAACAATTCGTCCTCCGTCGGATTGATGAATGCACTCGATCTGGCCGGAATTCCTTTCTATCTAAAGGATTCCGATCTGCGCTTCTTCTCCCATTGGGTCGTGGAGGATGTACTGAACTTCATGAGGCTTACGTTCACCGATAAGCGGGTCGATGTCTTTGAGAAGATCCATATGAAATTCAATGGCTATATTAGCAAAAAGCAGATGCAGGAGGTCAAGCTGATCCACAATCAGGAATCGGTCTTCGACAATCTGCTGGACCATGTGCCACTTCAGGAATATCAAGTGAAGCTGCTGCAGGAGAGCAAGGAGACGTTCCAGCAGATGCGCGGAATGCCGCCGAAGGCTGTGATCCAAGTGATTCGCGGCCGTCTCGGATATGAGAAGGCACTGGAAAAGATGTGCGAACGCCTCGGCTTCCGCCAAGATACGCTGATCGGTATTTTAAATACACTAGAGCAAATAGCGGCTCCTCAGACGACTATGGAAGAGTTCGCAGCCCGGCTCAAATATTTAGAGTCGCTTCAGAAGACAGCGAAGCGGCGGAGAGGGCAGAATGTCGTGACCTTGTCTACGCTGCACAGTGCCAAAGGCTTGGAGTTCGATCGTGTCTACATGATCGATCTGGTCGATGGAATTTTGCCTTCTTACGAGGATTTGAAGGATCAGTCTGAGAATCTTGCCCAGATGGAGGAAGCGACCCGTCTGTTCTATGTAGGTATGACGCGGGCGAAGCGCACGCTGAATTTGGTAACCTATCAGGAACGGGAGGGCAAGAAGGCTGTGGAATCCCGCTTTGTGAATGACATCCGGAGGATTGTGAATCCGGCAGCTCCTCAGATCGTGCGGGGGGAGAAATCTACAGTGAAGCTGAAGAAGCCGGAGATCGTCTACCGTCCGAACGCGATCCGAAGTGTGAATGACTTCGTTGTTGGCAAGAGAGTCAAGCATTCCCGCTTTGACGAGGGCGTTATCACGAAAGTCTATGAGGATAGGCTTGAGATCCAGTTTGAAGCGGGGGATAAGGTGCTATCCGTTAAGGCATGTCTCGAAATGGGATTGCTTGAGCGGGCAGTTGAGGACATATAGAGGAAAAAAACAAAGAACCTTCAAATACTTCCCCTACTTCTGGGAGGTAGATTGAAGGTTCTTTTTTTTCCATCCTCTAGAGCCATTCGCCGAAGCGGCGGATATACCAGCCCTTGATGATCTGGGTGAGCAGGCAATATCCGAGCAGGATGGCGGCAAGCCAGCCAAAATAGGCAAGCGGCAGGGCCTGTAGTCCAAGGCTGCCTCCAAATGGGCTGAATGGCAGATAAATACCGGCGAGCATGGTCGCTCCGGTTAACAACAGCACGGGTCTGCTGGCACGACTCTGAATGAACGGTATTTTGTGCGTACGAATCATATGGACGATCAGCGTCTGCGACAGTAAGCCGACGACGAACCAGCCGGATTGGAACAAGGATTGGCTGGCCGGTGTATTGGCCTTGAACACATAGAACATGACGAAGAAAGTAATATAGTCGAAGATTGAGCTGATCGGACCTATGAAGATCATGAACCGACCTATGGAGCTGGCGTCCCATTTACGCGGTTTGGCCAGGAATTCATCGTCTACGTTGTCCCATGGGATCGACAATTGCGAGATGCTGTAGAACAGATTCTGGATCAAGAGCTGTAGGGGCAGCATCGGCAAGAAAGGCAGGAAGGCGCTCGCGCCGAGTACGCTGAATACGTTGCCGAAATTGGAGCTGGCTGTCATTTTAATATATTTGATGATGTTTCCGAAGGTCTTGCGTCCTTCAATTACGCCGTCCTCAAGCACCATCAGATCCTTCTTCAGCAAAATAATATCCGCCGATTCCTTGGCGATATCAACGGCGGTGTCTACTGAAATGCCTACATCGGCCTGGCGGAGCGATGCAGCATCATTGATGCCATCGCCCATGAAGCCTACGGTATGTCCTTTGCTCTGCAGCGCGCGGACGATCCTTGATTTCTGCAGTGGATTGAGCTTGGCGAATATCGTCGTCTGTTCAGCGAGCTCGGCCAGCTTCTCATCGGACAGATCGTCAATGTCCTGTCCGAGTAGGATACTGTCCGTGCTCAGTCCGATATCACTGCACACCTTGCGGGTAACGGCCTCGTTGTCTCCGGTCAGCACTTTGACGGTAACTCCGCTGCTCCGTAGTGCTTCAATCGCCGGTGCAGCGCTGTCCTTGGCCGGATCGAGGAAGCAGATGTAGCCGATCAGGACCAGATTTTGCTCATCCTGTACGGTATACTGTTCAGAATACTGCTGCCGTTCTTTAATGGCGACAGCTACGACCCGGTAACCGTCGGTATTCAGATCACGGACGATTCCTTGAATGCGGGTACGCATTTCCTCCGTAAGCGGCACTGTTCTTCCGTCATCAAGAGCATGGGTGGAGATGCTGATGATTTCTTCCATCGCTCCTTTACAGATTAACAAATGCTGGCCGCCCCGCTGCTTCAGCACAACGGACATGCGGCGGCGATGGAAGTCGAAGGGGATCTCATCGATCTTTTGATAAGCTTGCTCGGCATTTAGTCCCTTTTGCAACTCTGCATGCTCCAGTACGGCGATGTCGAGTAGATTTTTAAGTCCTGTCTGATAATAGCTGTTCAGATAGGCATGCTTCAGTACTTCATCATTGTCATGGCCATGGATGTCAAGATGTTTCTTGAGGACGATTTTGTCCTGTGTTAACGTGCCCGTCTTGTCAGTACAGAGAATGTCCATTGCCCCGAAATTTTGAATGGAATTTAACTGCTTCACGACCACTTTGTTGCGGGCCATCGTGCTGGCTCCCTTGACGAGATTGGAGGTAACGATGACTGGCAGCATTTCTGGGGTTAATCCGACTGCAACGGACATCCCGAACAGAAGTGCGTCCATCCAGTCTCCCTTGGTAAATCCAGTGATAAAGAAGATGATGGGGACCATGATCAGCATGAAGCGGATGAGTAGGAAGCTGACCTTGTTCACGCCTTTATCGAAGTTGGTCATCGGCCTTGCTCCGCTCAGTGTCTTGGCCATCGCCCCGAAGCAGGTGTTGCCCCCGGTAGCGATAACGACTCCGGTTGCCGAGCCGCTGATGACATTGGTTCCCATATAGCAGAGATTGCTTAGTTCAAGCGGGTTAAGCTTCTTAGACTGTCTTTCCTGCTGCTTCGGCTTAGGACCTGTGGTTAACTGTACATCTTCCTTCTCGACAGGCAGGGCTTCCCCAGTTAGAGCCGATTCACTTATGAACAGATCCTTGGAAGCGATCAGGCGGATGTCTGCGGGAACCAGATCTCCGGCAGAGAGATGAACAAGGTCACCGGGAACGATTTGCTCCACCGCAATCTCGCGGGCTGGCGATTGCCGGATCACAGAAGTCTTCGTCTTTACGAGACTTTTGAGACTCTCGGCGGTTTTCTGCGAGCGGTATTCCTGGGTGAAGGAGATAGCCACGCTGATCGTTACCATGGTGCTGATAATGATAGCCGCATCGAAATCCTTCGTTATTACTGAGAACAGGCATAGTCCCAATAAAATAAGGATGAATGGATTTTTGAAGCAGCCTAGGAGCTGGACATACCAAGCAGTTCTTCGGTCCTGGGCGATTTCGTTGCTACCGTGCTGTTCTAATCTCAGTCGGGCTTCTTCCTCACTGATACCTCCAGGCAAGGCTCCGAGCATTTCCATAACGTCATCCATATGCCAGATTGAAGCCTGAATCAGACGTTCGTTCATTTGTTCTGTACGGATAGGCTCCGTGGTCTTCTTCTTAAACATGGTCTTCGCCTCCATTTTTGCAGCGGAGGACATCAAAAAAACTCTCCAATTTGGAGAGTTCATAACAGCTAACTCGTATTCCGAAGATTATAGGCAGATTCAAATACACCTGATCAATTGTGCATGATAGGCATAGGTCCTCTGGGACAATCCTTGGAGCTGAGCGCAGTTTCTCTCCGCTGTAATCATTTGATGGTTGAATTCGCTCTTAAAGAGCATTGCGGGGTCTGGTGGTTGGCTACATAACTGACTACTGTCTTCCATGTGGATTGTCACTCCCTTCAAATCTGCAAAATAAAAGGCCTCCCAATTAGGAGGCCATGGAAATCATACATCATTCCAATATAAAGCTTAAACTAGCTTAGCCCCTAACCGAGTTTTGGCACTATACAACGTAAAGACGACGATTCGTCTTAGCCACGTTATGAAAAGCCTTAGTCCGGCAATTCCTGTTCAACCCATAGGCATCTTTCGATATTTCTGGGCAGTGGCATGTTTTTGTATAGGAGCCTCACCTAACGAGGTCTTGCCCTTACATCATAGAAGGGGGACTCGTGAATGTCAACGGAATTTGGCGGATTTATTCTTTAAAAGGGGATAATTCTTCGTTCTGTCACTTTTCTAGCAATCAGCCAAGTATAAAATTGCGATATTTATATAATATAAAAAGTGATAAATAGTATAATTAAAAAATGTAATAAATAAATTTTAGAAGGAGGCATCATCAATGAAACTTCAAGGCAAAGTAGCGGTAGTTACAGGCGCAGCATCAGGGATGGGCAAGGCGATTGCCAAGCTGTATGCAGCGGAAGGCGCGAAGGTTATTGTGTCGGATTTGAATCTGGAGGCGGCGAATGTAACAGTTGATGACATCCAAGCAAGCGGCGGCGAAGCGATTGCGGTCGTGGCCAATGTGGCCCAGGAAGTGGATATTCAGAATTTGATTGATACGGCAGTGAGTACCTACGGTACTTTAGACATTCTGGTCAACAATGCCGGCATTATGGATAACTTCGTCCCCGCTGCCGATCTGACGGATGAGCTGTGGAATAAAGTGTTTGCTGTAAATGCAACGGGCCCGATGCGTGCGATCAGAAAGGCTTTGCCGATTTTCCTTGAGAAGGGGAATGGGGTTATCATTAATGTTGCCTCGATCGGCGGACTGATGGGCTCGCGTGCGGGGGCCGCTTATACGGCTGCGAAGCACGCAGTGGTGGGGTTGACGAAGAACGTTGGGTTCCAATATGCCCTCAAAGGGATTCGTTGTAATGCCATTGCTCCAGGCGGCGTAAATACGAATATCGGCACTACGATGAATCAGCCTGATGAATTCGGAATGGCAAGAGCGACAGCCGGGGCCAGTTCGAATCCAAGAACCGGAGAGCCGGAAGAAATCGCCAAGGTGGCGCTCTTCCTAGCTTCGGACGATTCCAGCTTCGTCAATGGTGAAGTGATAACAGCCGATGGCGGCTGGACGGCGTATTAAGGTAAAGCCCTAATGGAAGAAATCGAATAAAGTAAGCTAAGCCGAGAGAATGAGTCATAGATGGATTGTCATTCTCTCGGCTTTTTTATTTAATCTAAAAAAGTATTCCAATCGCTTTTCCAAGTAACCAAGAGACAAAAGTGCTTATACTAAGCACAAGCAGCTATTGTATAGCTATGATCAGTAACGAGTGGAACGCTCATCCTGATGCGGAATACTCCGCTCGAAGGCTACGATCCAATCGCCTTGAATAGCGGCGTAGCCTTCATCTCCTTCGGCGACGAGGCCGTATAGATTTTTTACGTCCAGATACTCTTTACGCTCCCCATTCTCAAACTCCAGAGTAATGTAATAGTAAGTGTGAGAAGAGGAGAAGTTATTATGATCGTTCATATTTGAGTGGTGTCGTACGTCCATTCGTTTGGATACGATTCTGACAAAGGTGGACTCTCGGGTTGAGGTGGCGTTCTTCACATACTTTGCTCCGTTGACAATAAGCATAATGATGACGGCGACAAAGATGATCCCGATAAAGACCGGAACAGCGCTAAACATGAAACCGCCCATTCCGCCAAATGGCGAGGGGCCAAAGCCATCGAAACCAGATACCATATCGGGTTCCTCCAATCTCTTGTAATGCCTTTCAATGCTTTGAACTGTATATAGGATACTTAAAATAAAAACCCAATTACAGTAAATTATTTACATTCCATGCACTTGGTTATAATCGTCTTTACCGGCGGGTGTCGTTGTATAGAGGTTTAAAGTATGGTAATATGTATATAATTTACATGAACGGAGGGTTCCTAGTGTTGTACATTAAATTCCGTCTTACTACTTTGCGCGGCTAATTGAATACTGCTCAAAGGCTCTGTTCTGTGCAGGGCGAACGGGATAGGTGTGCTATCATAAAGGGAACCTTTATAATAGAATATGCCGCTTTGAGATTCACTTGCAGGAGTATGTCTGCAGGTGTCTTCTTGTTTGCTGCACCGTTTGTACCATAGCACAGCCAGAGGACTGTGTTTTTTTATTTTTAGAGGTTGTTTAAAAAGTCCGCTTTTGATAAGAAAAGCGATCGAAGTCATTCAAGGATGGGCGACCGCGATCCAAAGGTAGGTTTTCTTGCGATATAGAATTTCATCAGCCTAGCTGATAACTTATAAATTCTATATATCTAACACGAAGTGAATTAAGAAGTAATTTGGCATCGAATCTTGAATTCAGCCTTCTCGGTGCTGAAAACTGGCCTTTTTGAACTAACACTTTTTATCTGAAAAAAGGAGGAATACGATATATGGAACAATTGGTGCAATTGGAACAGAAGGCAATTTTGGTGGGTGTCAATCTGAATGATCAGGAAGACTTCGCCTATTCGATGGAGGAGTTGGCGAATTTGGCGGACGCCTGTGAGGTAGAGGTTGTAGGGACACTATCGCAAAATCTGCCTAAGGTGAATCCATCCCATTATATCGGGACGGGGAAGATTCAGGAAGTTACCGCCCTGCTTGAGGGGAATGAAGGCAATCTCGTTATTTTTAATGATGAACTGTCTCCGTCGCAAATTCGCAATCTTGAATCCGAATTGAAATGTAAAGTCATTGATCGGACCATACTCATCCTTGATATCTTTGCAAGGAGGGCCAAGACGAGAGAGGCTCAGCTTCAGGTTGAGGTGGCGCAATTGAAATATATGCTGCCGCGCCTGGTTGGCCTGCGCGAATCGCTGGGACGTCAGGGCGGCGGGGTTGGTACAAAGAACCGCGGTGTTGGGGAGACGAAGCTGGAGCTGGACCGCAGACGAATTGAAGAGAAAATTACGATGTTGAGCAAGGAACTGGAAGCATTGGTTGCCCATCGTCAGATTCAGCGCAAGCAGCGCAAGAAGAATGATATTCCGGTCGTCTCGCTCGTTGGATATACGAATGCAGGCAAATCAACAATTATGAATGCCATGCTGGATACCTACAATCCGTCGTCGCAAGAGAAGCAGGTATTTGAGAAGGATATGCTGTTTGCTACGCTGGAGACTTCGGTGCGCAGCATTCCATTGCAGGATAACAAGTCGTTCTTACTCACGGATACAGTCGGCTTCGTCAGCAAGCTGCCCCATCATTTGGTGAAGGCGTTCCGTTCTACGTTGGAAGAAGTAGCTGAAGCGGATCTGCTCATTCATGTTGTGGATTATGCTAATCCGGAATTTGAACGACTGATCCAGATTACGAACGATACGTTGAAGGAGATCGGAGTAACAGATATTCCAACGATCTATGCTTATAACAAATCGGACTTGACGGAGCATAGCATCCCTGAGATACAAGGGGATAAGGTATATATGGCGGCCAAGAGCAGAATCGGGATCTCCGAGCTGGTAGAGCAAATTCGGCGGCAGATCTTCAAGGATTATATCCGCTGCTATATGCTGATCCCATATGATCAAGGCACGGTCGTATCGTACTTGAACGAGCATGCCAATATTATAGAGACCTCCTATGAAGAAGAAGGAACGAAGCTGAACATGGAATGCCGGTTGAGCGATTACGGCAAGTATAAGCAGTTCGTCATTGGAGGAGCGGAGTAACAGCCGCTAATTATAAGGCCGGGAACGTTAAGCATACAATTATGATGCTTAACGTTCCCGGCCTTTATCTCTTACAGGGAGGGGAGGGAGACCTCAAAGGTTGAGCCTTGGCCGTACCGACTTTTTACGCGGATCTCTCCGCCATGAGCGGATAGGATCGATTGCGTAATCGATAGCCCCAGTCCGAATCCGCCATGCTTGCGTGCGCGGGAAGTGTCACTGCGATAGAAACGCTCGAAGATATGGGGCAGATGTTCACCAGCGATACCCGCTCCGTTGTCCTCGACAGCGATGACTGCGTGTTTGTTCTGACTGGATAGGATGACACGGACCATGCCACTAGCCGGGTCTGTATGCTGGACGGCATTATGGAACAGATTGAGAACCACCTGCTTGATCTTATCGCTGTCACACATGGCGTGAAGCTGCGGTTCAAGATGGAAGCTAACGGTCCGTTCTCCGGCAAGAATGCGCAGATGAGGCTCCATCTCAGAGATTAGCGCATCTAATAGCACATCGCTCCGTTGGACAACCGGGGTTCGATCCAGCTTGGCCAGCATTAGCAGATCCTCAACCAGCTTCTTCATTCGCTTCGATTCGCCCAGCATACTGTTCAGGGCTGGATATAGCTGATCGGGTCGCTCAGCAGCGCCGCGGAGCAGCACCTCTAGGAAGCCGTGAATCGAAGTCAGCGGAGTTCTAAGCTCATGGGAGGCGTCGGCGATAAAGCGCCTCATCTGTTCCTTGGCTTCTCTCTCCGATTTGAAGGAGCTTTCGAGACGCTCCAGCATGCCGTTGAAGGAAGCGGCCAAGCGGTCCATCTCCGTCTGCCCGAGCGAGGCAGGGAAACGGTGGTCGAGGTTCCCTGCGTTGATCTCCTCTACGGTTCTTACCATCTGATCGAGCGGCTTCAAGGTGCGCTTAAGTACAGGAAGATAGAGCATGAGTCCGCCAAGCAGGGCCAGTATCGCCAAGCAAATAAAAATAAATAACTGCCGTAGCGCTACGGACTTGAGCGGTGCAGCTAATACTCCCAACTGGACGATGTCATTCCAACCACCGGGTCCTGAGAGCGGACGGAATACGATCAGTTGTTCATTTCCGTTATCGTCCTTGACGATCCTGTATTGGTCCGGCCGCTCCTCCTTGAGATTATCGCGAATTGACTCATATTGCTCGGAGGATAACTGCGGCGCCGGTAAACCTGATTGTTTAGAGCGATTAAGGAATCCGCCGTCCTCCTTAATGATTGCCAGCGAGGTATCGGGAAGGAACAGGAACGGTCCGCGCTTGCCTTTGCCGGAGGATGCGTTAGAATCCGAGCCGCCCGGATTCACCGGATTGATCGGGCTCGTTGAATTCGCTTGGTCGTTCGGATTTGCAGGACCTGCGGGATGATAGGGATAGAGTTCCATTTGCTCGAGCATCTCTCTGGGAAACTGAAGAATTTGCGCTCCCATGGATTCAACCTGATTCTTATATAGAAAATTAATCATCAGAATATACTGCAGTCCGCCGATGAGAATCAGTAGTATGGCGAGAATAAATAGCGAACGCGATAAGAGCTGTGAACGCAAGGAACGGGGGGATACCACGGTCCTTAATCGGCGAAGTACACTTGTCCTCATGGTAGATCGACGCGATAGCCGGCGCCGCGGAGTGTGCGGATTAGACGATGCTCTTTGTCATTCAGCTTCTCTCGTAGAGAACGGATATAGACCTCTACGATATTTTCTTCCCCACCGAAATCGTACCCCCATACCTGATCGAGAATCGTCGTCTTGCTCAGTACAATTCCGTGATTGATGAGCAAATACTTCAGCAGCTCATGTTCAGTGGGCGACAGATCCAACACCTGACCCTGATAGCTAATCTCCTTTCGACGGTCATCGATACAGAACGGGCCGTAGGACACTTCTCCGAACAGTGCCGGGAACTGATTGCGCAGCCGCGCACCGATCCGGGCCAGCAGCTCCTCGAAACTGAACGGCTTCACGACATAATCGTCGGCACCGATCGTCAAGCCTTTGACGCGGTCTTCGACCTCATCCTTTGCGGTCAACATGATTATGGACACATTGCTGAGCTCTTTCTTCAGTAAACGGCACACTTCCCACCCATCTATACCCGGCATCATAACGTCAAGCACGACGATATGGGGGCGGAAGGTACTGGCCAGATTTACGGCTGTCATTCCATCATGGGCGGTACGAATCTCGAAGCCCTCATTGCTGAGCCCCAGCTCGAGAAATTGAATAATATGCGGTTCGTCATCGACCAGTAATACTTTTACGCCTTTAAGATTTCTCATGTCGCTCCCCCTGTAACAAGCAAGACTAATAATATATTATCTATTATCTATGATTAGGCTGAATATTCGCTGAAATTCGACTTAAATAATTCTTAATAGTTTGCATGACCTCGCCCTTGATTGATGATCAGTTTCTGGGATATACTTTTCTAAGCGAATGACGAAAAGGGGAGTTAACAAATGGAAAAAGTATTGATTTTCGGACATAAGAATCCGGACACGGATACGATCTGCTCGGCGATTGCTTATGCAGACCTGAAATCGAAGCTTGGCTGGGATGTCGAAGCGGTTGCTCTCGGCACTCCTAATGGGGAGACGCAATATGCATTGGATCGTTTTGGCTTCAAGGCACCTCGTATTGTCGAGACGGTAGCGAGCGAAGTGAAGGACGTCATCCTGGTTGATCACAATGAACGTCAGCAGAGTGCTTCCGATATCGCAGAGGTTCGTGTGGCTGAGGTTATTGATCATCACCGCATTGCTAATTTTGAGACAAGCGGACCTCTGTACTATCGTGCTGAGCCTGTAGGCTGCACAGCGACGATCCTGAACAAAATGTATAAGGAGAACGGAATTGCTGTTCCTGCGAACATTGCCGGACTTATGCTGTCGGCGATTATCTCCGACTCGCTTCTGTTCAAATCGCCTACCTGTACAGAGCAGGATGTAGCCGCAGCACGTGAACTGGCGGAAATCGCTGGCGTTAATGCCGAGGAATATGGCCTGGAAATGCTTAAAGCTGGCGCAGACCTGAGCGACAAGAGCATCCAGCAATTGATTACGCTTGATGCCAAGGAATTCGATATGGGCGGATCTAAAGTGGAAATCGCCCAGGTTAATGCAGTGGATGTTAATGATGTGCTGTCTCGTCAAGCTGAAGTGGAAGCTGAGCTTGGCGCGATTGTTGAACGCAAAGGTCTTGATTTGTTCCTGTTCGTCGTAACGGACATTCTGAATAATGATTCCGTGGGTCTTGCTATTGGTAAAGCGGCTGATGCGGTTGAACAAGCTTACAATGTGAAGCTCGAGAACAATACGGCCTTGCTCAAAGGTGTCGTATCCCGCAAATCGCAAATCGTTCCTGTTCTCACGGATATTTTCAACAAACGTTAATAAAGTAAGAAGCAAGCTGACTACCTTCAATATGAAAAGAGCCCTGATGGCAGACCGGATCGCCGGCCGCATCAGGGCTCTTTATAGTTCTATACGAAGTCAAGTATTATGAGGTCTCCGGTGAAACTGGAGCCGTGGCCAGAGTCTCTTCCTTCGGTTTGTGCTTGAAGATAGGCACGAGAATGATAGCGCCGAGTATCAAGACCATTGCGGAGACCGTGTAAATTCCCGTGAGCGGGAACAGCTTCTTAAGCACCCCAGCTGCGGACATCATAACGACCATCATCCCAGTGAACAACGGGCTAAGAACTCCATTTACCCGTCCTACGTAGGATTGCTCTGTCCATTTTAGGATCATCGTATTGATACCAATCTGAATACAAGGCATGGTCAGGCCGTTAATGAACTGTAAAGTCAAAGTCAATGGAACGCTGGTTGACCAGCCGATCCCAAGAATACATAATGCGCTAACGAGCATTCCGAAGGCGAGCAAGATTTGCGGCGCTATTTTCTTCGCAATGATCATAACGATCACGCCGCCTATAAGCATGGCAACACCGTTTACCATGAGCAGGAACTGCAGGAACTCCTTCGGCTTGCCCAAGCGTTCAGTAACGACGAACAAGCCAAGCGTCTGAATGATACCTACGGAGAAACCAGCGATGGCAAAAGTAATTCCGAGCACGCGCAGAGTGGTGCTCTTCCATACATAGCGGAATCCGTCCGCCAGTTCCTGCATAATTTTCGTCTCGCGTTTCTCCTTCTTTTCCTCTTCCACATCTGGTGGCAAGCGGAACAGAACAACGGCCGAGATCAGGAAGGCCACGCCCATCACTCCGATGGAGATGTAGATGCCAAAATGCTGATAGGCAAAAATCCCAAGCGACGGCCCAAGAACCATAAATATGGCCATTAAGGACTGGAACAGGGCCATTCCCTGTTGTAACTTATCAGGATGAATATTCTGCTTGAACATTTTCATAACCGAAGGTTGCGAGAACTGCGACAGAATAGCAGACACGAAGGTCGCTAAGTATACCGTCTCCCAGGATTCGAACATCAACGTAATTAAGACGGCGAAGACGGACACAGCGGACAAGAAGTCGCACCAGATCATCGTTCGCTTTGGCTTCCAACGGTCGGCAAAGGCACCACCGATAAATCCGAAGACAAAGATAGGGGCGAACTCGACAACCGAGATGAGGGAGATAGCCAAAGGATCACTATTGGTCTTCTCCGTTACGAACATCAGGATGGCGAAGTTTCTGACCCAGATCCCGATTTGCAAGAAGATGTTCGAGATGAGTACAGTCTGGTAGAAGCGGTTCCTGAATAAGCTCTCGGAAGCGGCAGGCGAAGCGTGGGCCTCATTTGACATGTGGTTTTCCTCCAATATGGTTTTCTCTTCTTTCTCTACTTCTATAGATGTTGTTAGAAAAGTCCACCTTTGCGGCCTTTCTGAACATACATTTTAAATAGATAAATATACAGCTACAAGAATAAGGCATTTATAATCATATGGGAAGGGAAAAATTAAATAAAATTTAAAAGTATTTTTTACATAAATAGTAGAGCTTTGGAATCAGGACACAAGTCTCTTCTAAATGAGGCGGAAACGCTGCAGCTGATCCCATAGCTTCTCTTCGATCAGCACTTCCCGTTGCTTAGGGCCAATTAGGTCAAAATGCGGAAAAGGGGATCGATTATGGATATACTGAGGGTCGAGTCCATGCTCAAGGCACCAGGTCACAATCTTGTCATGGTCGCTGCATCCCACTTTCGTTACCGTTGTAATGCCCGGAAATCTGGCATCCAGCCAATAATGGGTGAGATAGGCAATTTCTCCTTGAGAGACGGTCTTCTTCCAAGCCTCCAGTTCTTCTCGGTGTACTCCAAAAGCCATGCGATATCACCTAACTTTCATGTCGTCTATATATGAAGAATGAATGATTGTATATCAAGAGAGCATACTGCCGAATTATTATACCATACGAACGGAAATGGGAACAGAATATCCAGTTGCTGGTACATGTACTTTATTGAAAATAGCCCTTGCATAAACTAATGCTATTAGTTTATATTATGACTAATGGTATTAGTTTATTGAGGAGGTAATATAATGAAAATGACTCGTATAGATCATTTGATACAGCTATCGTTCATGCCGAGGATATTTCCGGTGAATTGTTATTTGGTAGAGGAACAGGATGGTCTCACGCTGATCGATGCCGCATTACCGTACAGTGTGAAGGAGATTAGCCGGGTGGTTCGCGAGCTTGGTCGGCCGTTGACCAACATCGTCTTAACCCATGCGCATGGAGACCATATAGGTGCGCTGGACGGGTTAAAAGAACTCTACCCGGATGCAAAAGTATGCATTTCCGCTCGCGACGCTAAGCTGCTGCGCGGGGATGCCACTCTTGAGCCGGAGGAGCCGCAGTTTGAGATCCGTGGCAGCGTGCCGAAAGGGATCAAGACAGTCCCGGATGTGCTGCTTGGAGAAGGCGACCGCATCGGTTCGCTGCAGGTCGTCTTGACTCCCGGGCACACACCGGGCTCGATCTCGCTGCTGGATACGCGCAGCGGAGCTCTGATCGCCGGCGACGCTTTTCAAGCACGCGGCGGCTTTGCGGTCAGCGGTACAATGGTACCGCTGTTCCCTTTCCCGGCCATGGCGACCTGGCATAAAGAGAGCGCGCTCGCCAGCGCGCGCAAGGTGGCCAGCTTGAAGCCAGCACTGCTGGCGGTCGGACATGGCCGGATGATGGTTGAGCCCGCGGCTGCCATCGCGCGGGCCATTGCCGAGGCCGAGCGCTCGATCTCGCGCTCGGCCAGCTCATCCGTGAAGGAGCGGATGTAGCATGGCGCGCAAAGCGAGAATTACCCGTGAAGCGGTTCTGCTGGCCGCGGTTCAGATCGCCGATGCTGAGGGCAGAGAGGCGGTGACCATCGCCGCTGTATCCAAAGCGCTGGGCATCAAGCCGCCATCGCTGTACAATCATATCGACAGTCTAGATGAGCTGCGGACCATGGTAGCTGTACACACGCTGCAGGATTTGTATACGAAGTTGGCCGAGAAGATTCGTGGATTATCGGGCAAGGATGCTGTTCTGGCCTTCTCGCATGGCTTCATGAGCTATGCCAGAGAGCATCCGGGGCTGTATGAGACGGCGCAGATTCTACCTAATCCACGAGATACGGAGCTTCAGCAGGCCAGTGAGCAGATCGTTCATCTCAGTCTTGAGATGCTGGAGCCGTACGGCTTGCCGGAGGAACAGGGCATTCATGTCGTGCGGGGACTCCGCAGTTTAATTCACGGATTTATCTCCCTAGAGCGGGCTTCAGGCTTTGGTATACCGCTGGAGGTCAAGGACAGCTTCGAATATAATCTTCATTTATTGTTCGCTGGATTAGATGCACAGGTGAATAAAGGTTAGTTGACTTTGTTTTTGACTATATGCTACCGTAGGCTTGAAACAGAGGTGATCAATGATGGCGAAGAAGAAGGCGCAGCAGCAGCTGGCAGCTAGAACTCAGGATAAACCGGCTACGCTGAAAGACCTGCTGAATGACGAGACACTCTCCAAATTGAAGGCGCAGGCTTCGGAATTGAAGCGGGAAGAAGAGCAGCGCAAGGAAGAAGAGCGAATTCAGGCCGAGGAAGTCAAGCGGGCTGAACGCAAGAAATTGGAGAATGATTTTGAATATTTACTGAATAAGAGCGAAATGGATTGGCATAAATACAAATAAAAAACGCACAAGGTCCATAATATGGAATAGTTATAGAAGTAAATGGTCTTTCATCATGAAAGGCACCGTGAGGTGCCTTTTCAGGCTGTTACCAGAAGTTGAGGAGGATAAGAGAAGAAGATGAGTAAATTTACTAGCGATTATATTATTACGATGGATGACATTATTCGGGAGGGCGATCCGATTCTCAGAACCGTAACCGAACCCGTTAGTATACCGCCGACCGAGGAGGACCGCGAGGAGATGGCGTCGATGATGCTGTTCCTGAAGAACAGTCAGGATCCGGAGCTATCGAAGAAATACAAGCTGCGGGCTGGTGTAGGACTCTCCGCGAATCAGATCGGTTTGAACAAACGGATGTTTGCGGCTCTGCTTACGGATGACGAGGGAAATGATCGCGAGATCGCTCTTTTCAACCCCAAGATCGTGAGCACTTCTGTATCGATGGTTTATTTGCCGGAGAGCGAGGGCTGCTTATCGGTAGATCGGGCTGTTCAGGGCTTCGTACCGAGACACGAGAAGGTCACGGTAAGAGCTTATAACGCGGAAGGCAAAGAGGTGAAGCTGCGCTTCAAAGGCTACGATGCAATCGTAATGCAGCATGAAATAGATCATCTTAACGGTATTATGTTCTATGATCATATCAACAAAGAGAACCCGTTCAAGCTGCCGGAAGGCGTGCCGATCGAGAGCCTATACTAAAATATGATTTTCAAGAGGTAGTTCAAAAAGTCCGCCTTTGATAAGAAAACCGGCCTTTTTGAACATATAGTTTATACGCTGAAACCTGCATAATTGCAGGTTTTTTGATTTGGCATGCCAAATTGGTTATATCGAACCAACCGAACTATTTATAAGTTGACTCTAACCTTTTGAATCATAGTTACGTTACAGGTACAGAAACGATGGATACACCGCGCGGGTCTGTCCAATAGTGGTAGTTCAAAAAGTCCGTATTTAACCGACCTTTTTGAACCGATACCAATAACGTAAGGAATGAGGATTAATACATGATACAAATCAATCACTTATCCAAAAAATACGGCGGAAGCTGGAAGGCACCGCGCGATATGAATAAAAATGCTGAGGCCCAAGTTTACAACCGTGGAAACTGGGCGCTGCATGATGTGAATTTAACGATTACAGAAGGAATGGTCGGATTGCTTGGGCCGAATGGGGCGGGTAAGTCGACCCTGATGAGAATTCTATCGACACTGTCTACGCCAACGTCCGGAGAGGCATTTATCAATGGTGTGCCGCTGCACAAATCAGAGGATATTCGCAGAATGATCGGTTATTTGCCGCAGCAATTTCAAGTTTATCCCCAGCTGACTGGGGCGGAATTTTTGGATTATGTTGCTGCGATGAAGGGGATTAGCGATAAAAGGCATCGTAAGGTGGAAATCGATAAGCTGTTGGAGCAGTTGAATCTCCAGGATAAGGCACGCAAGAAGATCCGTACTTATTCGGGTGGAATGAAGCGTAGGCTCGGCATCGCTCAAGCCCTGATCGGTTCACCGCAGGTGCTTATCGTTGACGAGCCGACGGCCGGTCTCGACCCAGAAGAGCGGGTTCGCTTCCGCAATTTGCTTACCAGGTTTAGCTTGGGACGTGTCGTATTGCTGTCAACGCATATTGTTGCGGATATTGAGAGCAATTGCCGTCAGATTGCCGTACTCGATCAGGGGCGGGTGCGAATGTCAGGTGAATTGGCTGATTTGCAAGCCTTAGGACAAGGCAGAGTATGGGAAGGTGTATTGACTGAACAAGAGTACGAGATGCTGGACCCCTTGTCCGTAGTCTCAACGCGTCGGACGGAGGAAGGAATGCTGTGTAAGATCATTGCTGATATCCCTAACGTGAATTCTCAAATGAAGCGGGTTAACCCGACATTGGAGGATGGTTACTTAGCTTTGCTTAGTGATGGGGCATTGGGACGGAGAGGGGTATCTTCCGATGCATAAATGGCTGCGTCAATTCCGCTTCGAGCTGGACATGATTTTGCGCCGACCGTCTATAATTGCCCTGCCTTTCCTATTTGGCGCCCTACTTTGGTGGAGTCTAAGTAGAATCAAGCCTACGGATCATTTGTTTTCTGAAGCCTACAGTTATTATTCGATGCTTCATACCATGTCCTTGGGTCTTGTCATGCTGCTTGGTATCCTGACGATCCGTAGAGATGTCAGACGACCATCCTATGAATGGAGCGCCGGATTACCGGTGTCCTATGGAACGATTATTTCGGCGAAATATATGGCCGGATTGCTCTATTTTACGAGCTATACAGTTCTTGCCGGTGGAATCTATTTCTGGTTCTCATCGCAGCAGGTTACATCTCAGATTACGATGCAATATACGATGTTCTTCACCGCAAACTTTGAAGTGTCTTATGCGGTCACTTTAGCACTTGCTATGTTACTGGCGATTTGCATTCCTAACCGGATCGTCTATTTAATTGGCTTCTGTGCATGGATGTTCGGCACCTTTTTCATGGAAATATTCATTTTGGAACGGTTTAGTCTGGATATACTGCGCACTTTTCACCTCAGCCAATTGTTTGTTGGTAGCGGTAATTACACGGATACATGGGGACTCGTTCTGGCAAAGGACGAGCTGCACAGTTCCCATCTGTTTGTCCTCGCCTTCACGTTGATGCTGCTCGTTATCGGAGTAACAGTACTGCAGCAGTTGCGCCCAAGCAAGCATCGCAGACGAACATGGGGACTGGGCATTTGCTCGGTTATGCTCGCGGCAGCAGTATTTGTACCTTATGCTATGATCTGGCAAGGACTAAATAAGATGGATAAGAATAGATTAGCAGACCCATCATTGTATAAATTAGAAAATATTCAATTTGACAGACAACCTGAGATATATGGTGTCAAGGACTACGACATTCGTTTGCAGAAGCTGAAGGATGATACTTTGCAGGCTGAAGTGACGATGAACATACCGGCCGATGATTTGGTCGGGAAGACGGAACTACCTTTGACACTGAACCGTATGTTCCAGATTCGGCATGTCAAAGTTAACGGTCAGGAAGTAACAGTGAAGCGGCAAGGGGAGAAGTTAAGTCTTGAATTATCCCAAGTTGTGACGGATCCGCTGAAGGTTGAGATGAGCTATTCCGGAAAGGTCTTGGATTATTCAAAGACCTCCCGTGGTACAGGAAGATATTATGCTTTTGTTAAGGGAGAGGACGTATTCTTGCCCGGTTATCTTGCCTGGTATCCAATACCAGGAGATCAGCCTATTTACCTGAGGGATCAAGATGGTATTGAGCTGGGTTCGATATTTACGAATTTAGGCTTTCCTAGATCGGATTTCAAACTGACGCTCAGCGGTTTTGAGAAGCCGTTATACACAAGTCTTACTGAAATCACCCGTGAATCCGGTGAGCAGGTTTACTCCGGCGAGGTTCATGATGGCGTGACCCTATTCGGGGGAGAATTGGAGGAACTGGAGCAAGGTACAACACCACTGCATGTCGTGTATACTCCATACAGCAAGGTATGGACGGAGCAGATCGTGCAGAGAATCAATGAATTGGATCAATACTTCAACGCATGGCTGCCCACCGATGCACGGAAGGTTAAGCAATTGCTTTTTGTTCCGTACCAGAATTACAACCATCCTGATACTGAGAACAATGCATATGTTCTGAACTACATTAGTGTCGATCAGGAATACATGTCACAGATAATAGTAAACAGGATGCTGGTTGGTACGAGGCTCGGCGACTATTTAATAGACGACGTTCAGGGCGATATACGTATGCAACTTCGGGCGCTCCTATGGTATGTGTATTATTGCGAGAATGGATTACTCAATGAGGAGAAAAATATTAACGGGTATATGATATCGGAGTTATATGCGAGGGATTGGGACAAAGACGAGAAGGAACTCGGGATACAAATGCGTAAACAGGTTGATGAAGCAGTGAAGCTCGGTAAGTACGATCAGATTAAAAAATTACTGAAACACTTCTATGTCCAAGGATTGGAGATTCCGATTGGATTGGACCAAGAAGCCTCTGGGTTGGAACAGAACCGCCCGATCCCTTATTCAGCATGGGAGGAGCAGTGGAAGAAGGTGATGGGCGAATGAGAATGGTGCTTAAACACTTTTGCCGTGGTTCCCGCTTCGACTGGAGATTGTATAAACAGCCTGTCGCCTTGTTAACGATTATTCTGTTGATTTCCTATTTGTTAGGGATTATTACCGGTCAGCCCGATAAGCCACGAGCGGTGAATTACATTGCAGAGATGGGGATGTTCCCGCTCGTAATCATGTTTACGATCCTGATGTTCCAGCATGAAATTGGTGGCGGGGGGATGGAGATTATCTCCACCTATCCCATATCGCTTCGGCTTATCGCCCTGCGTAAATGGTTGAATGTAGTGCTGCTATCTGTGCTGGCCAGTCTGCTGTGGATGATGGTGTATCTATTCAAGTACGGGGAGATAAGTACGGATATGTATCCCTGGAATGGGGCAAAAGGTGCATTCCGTGCGGCAAGCATGCCGGAACTGCTGATACAAGTCCTACCGGCCTACTTGCTGCTGGCCTCGTTAACGATGGCAGCAATTATCATCTTTCGCAGCATTTATGGAGGTATAATTGCTGGCTTCGCACTTTGGATATTAGATACAATAAGCGGCGGTAGTCTGTTGTCATCTTTCACACTGTACACAGCCTACTTGCCGCAAGAGGCTTCCTTTCCGATCAATCGGTTGGTTCTACTGCTTGCCTCAGCACTACTGCTGACTATAGCATTATGGCTAATTGGTTATCGGGAGAGATGGATCGGAAAGGAAGAAGAATAGAGGTTGTTCAAAAAGTCCGCTTTTGATAAGAAAACCAATCGAGGCAAATTCAAGGCTGAGCGACCGCGATTCAGAGGTAGGTTTTCTTGCGATATAGAATTTCATCAACTCCGTTGATAACTTATAAATCCTATATCTAACACGAAGTAACACGGAGAGCATATTCGACATCGAATCTTGAATTTAGCCGGGTCTTCCGGTGCTCACGTACCCACTACGTACGTTCCGCTCCTCAGACCCTCGCTTCATCCAACCTTCTCGGTGCTGAAAACCGACCTTTTTGAACACATACGAATTAGTAAGAAGAGGGGGAAAGAAATGATATCCGATCAACAATTGGCACAGCAAATGGCCGAAGGAGATCAGGAAGCATTCGAGCTACTGGTAACGCGCTATCATGGACCATTGCTTAGCTATGTTGCGCAGCAGCTTAAAGATCGAAGCAAGGCGGAAGACATTGTACAAGAGACATTTATCCGCTTGATCCGGCATTTACAGAGATATGGCGAGCTGGAACAGCTACGTCCTTGGCTGTACAAGGTAGCCCTTAATTTATGCCGGGACTACTGGCGTACTGCTTCTTACCGCTCTGAGCAGACAGCTGCTCTAGAGATGCCGGAGGAGGCCGATCCGTCTCCCAGTGCTGATGAGCTGTTGGAGAAGCAGGAACGGGCCCAGGCGGTTGCCGAATCGCTGGAATGGCTGCCTGAGATCCAACAAGAGGTTGTTCGCATGCGTTTCTTTCATGACCTTAAGTTACAGGAGATATCCGAGTTGATGGACATTCCGCTCAGCATTGTCAAATCACACCTGTACGGCGCACTGCGCAAATTAAAACGAGTACTTGTCAAGCGAGAAGAGATTCATTTAACGGAATATAGAGAACCAGAGAAAAAACAAGAAAGAGAGGTGCTCCAGCATGAGACCTTCCATTGACCAGGAATTGAAGCAATTGGAGCAGGAACTGTCCGAACCGCTTCGTCAAGCGGTTATGCCGCCGCCATCCCCAGCAGAGACAGGGGCCCTTATTGCTGCGCTTCAACCGGAGTTTGACGTATTAAGAGCTAGTCAGGCCAAGTCGCTACAGTTTAATACGCAGGTGGAAGAACCCTCCTTGTGGAGACTGCTGCGCAGCCAGTTCCTTATGAACTGGAAGACACTCGTATTAACAGGATCAGCTGTATTTTTGATGCTGATTTTACTAGTGGATCCCAAACGCCCTCTGAGCAGCTTCGTTCTTGCTGATATTGTACCAACCAGTCTGTTTCCTGTTATCACACCGCTTCTGCTTATTGCCTGCATGCTGTTCAGTTACCGTTCATGGAACCCTGGGATGCGGGCTGTTGAGAGCATAACTCCATATCCACCGGCATTGGTACTGTATAGCAGGATGCTAATGATCATGGGACTCATCCTAAGCTGGGCCCTGATCAGTTCGGCGATTGTTGGGATCCGGGTTACTGTAGCCGGGGAATATCATATCCCGTTCATTCCATTTCTACTGCAGTGGCTTGGAATTTCACTGCTGATCGGAGGAATTGCCATGTATGTGTTATTTCGCAGAGGAATGAGGCTGGGGATCATTTGTGCCAGCACCGTGTACGTGATGTGGTTCATATTCAATGAGTATTTCCGTTTCCATCAGTTCAAGGTAGAGCACGGATCTGCGCTGGACGGAATCATGCTGCTGATCGGATTGGTATTGCTGGTTCGTTCCTATTATCGTAGTAGAATTATCCGCTCGGGAGCGGGCGGGAGCAACGGTGCGTATGATTTCGATTGAGAGGTTGGAGCAGAAGGTAGGGGAATTTTCCCTTCGCATCCATGAACTACGGATCGCCCGGGGCATTACTTTACTCGTTGGCGCGAATGGAGCAGGTAAATCAACGCTGCTGGAACTGCTCGCAACGGTACAGCTGCCTCGCGGTGGAAGCATCCAATACGATGGACGCTCCGCCCAGGAGGCTCTGCCTCTGCTGCGCAGTCAAATTGGATATGTCCCTTCCGATATTGAATTGTATGAAGATATGACGGTGTATAAGCTGCTGAAGTATTTAGGAGAGCTCAAAGGGATGTACCACCTGGAACGGATCGAAGCCCTGATTGAAGATTTTCGTCTGTCGGTTTACCGGAATACACGCATTAAGCGTTTGTCCGCAGGGATACAGCGGCGAATTGCCATCGCCCAGTCTTTACTAGCCTCACCGCAATTCCTCTTCCTGGATGAACCGCTGAACGGAATGGATTCTGCGGAGCGCAAGCTGGTGATCGCTTATTTGAATAAATACGCGGAGGGACGAACAATTATAGCTGCGGTTCATGAGCTTGGTGAATGGGAGGCAGCCAGCGATCGACTGCTCTGGCTGGATCACGGTCAGGCTGGATTTTACGGGAATCAAGAGAGCTGGTTATCCGATTTGCCGTATAAAGTATGGCAGGGCCGATTGACAAAGGATCAGTTCCAGTTATATTTTACGTCAGATCGCAGCATCATAGAGTTTCGCGAGGTGGATAATGGAATGATGGTCTTGCGGGTTGTAGCTGCAGAAGCGCCGTTCCACGGCTGGAATGAAGTCTCCCCTACGATGGAGGATGCTTATTTCATTCGCAAATTCACGCGGAGCAAGTAAGAAGCGAATATTGATAATTTCTGATTATAACCAAGGGTTGCCGGAGCTTCGGCGACCTTTTTTAATAATTCATATAAAAATTATCGGATTTATAGTTTTCAAATGAGAAATTATGTGAGAGAATATGAAAAACATTTTATGCGATTGTTTTTAAATCTCGTATTTAAAAAGGAGGAATTTCCATGTCTGATGAGCGTAAATTTGCACCTGAAACCTTAGCAATTCATGCCGGGCAAGAACTTGATCCAACGACTTATTCCCGGGCAGTACCTTTGTACCAAACTACTTCCTACGGGTTCCGTGATACGGAGCATGCCGCGAATCTTTTCGGTTTGAAGGAATTCGGCAATATCTATACCCGTATTATGAACCCGACGAATGATGTGTTCGAGAAGCGTGTAGCTGAGCTAGAGGGCGGGATTGGCGCGCTGTCTACAGCGTCAGGCCAAGCGGCGATTACATTCTCGATTTTGAATATCGCCGGTGCCGGGGATGAGATTGTATCATCTGCAACACTATATGGCGGTACCTACAATCTGTTCTCGACCACTCTAGCCAAGCTGGGCATCAAGGTGAAGTTCGTCGATGCTTCAAATCCTGAGAACTTCCGCGCGGCAATTACGGATAAGACCAAGGCGCTGTATGCCGAGACGCTGGGCAATCCGAAATGCGATGTGTTGGATATCGAAGCTGTTGCTGCAATCGCTCATGAGAATGGAATTCCATTGATCGTGGATAACACTTTCCCAAGCCCATATTTGCTCCGTCCTATCGAATTCGGTGCGGATATTGTAGTTCATTCGGCTACGAAGTTTATCGGTGGCCATGGTACATCCATCGGCGGAATTATCGTAGATAGCGGTAAATTCGACTGGAAAGCAAGCGGCAAGTTCCCAGGCTTGACCGAGGCAGACCCAAGCTACAACGGCATTGTCTATGCTGATGCTCTTGGTCCGGCTGCATATATTACCAAAGCTCGCGTCCAATTGCTGCGCGATCTTGGCGCATCTTTGTCGCCGTTCAATGCGTGGCTGCTGCTACAAGGATTGGAGACGCTGCATCTGCGTGTAGAACGCCACAGTCAGAATGCACTGAAGGTAGCTCAATTCCTGGAAGATCATGACCAAGTAGAGTGGGTCAGCTATCCTGGCCTGCCAAGCCATGAATCCTATGAATTGGCGAAGAAATATTTGCCTAAGGGGCAAGGTGCGATTATGACCTTCGGAATCAAGGGCGGTGTGGAAGCTGGCAAGAAGCTGATCGATAGTGTGAAGCTGTTCTCTCATTTGGCCAATGTCGGCGATTCCAAGTCCCTGATCATCCATCCGGCGAGCACGACGCATCTGCAGCTGACAGAGAAAGAACAGGCAGCGGCAGGCGTTACTCCTGGACTTATCCGTCTTTCCATCGGTACCGAGTCTATTGATGATATTCTTTATGATTTGGAGCAGGCGATTGCCGCAAGCCAGAACTGATCTTAAATATCCTATTTAATAAAATAAAGCCGCTATCGGATTTTCCGGTAGCGGCTTTGCTTATGCCCCGAATGCATTGCAAACATGCCCGTTTTCATAGATGTCATAAAAGATGTGCATGGAATCACAATCTTTGCTTTGTTTGCGGCCTACGATAGAGAGGAGGAGACATCCTACAAATAGCTGGATAGGAGTGGAAGCAATATGGAGAAAATCGCGTTGAAAGAACGTATCGAATATAGCAATGAGAAATTTACGAAGAGGATCTTATTCAAGGATCAGCAGAGCCTTATATTTGTGCTGAACTTTATGCCCGGACAGCAGCTCCCTGCCCATCGTCATCCAGGAGCGATTGTGTATTTGACGGTTCTACAAGGAGAGGGGGTTATCACGACAGACGGACAGGATACAGCTGTCTCAGAAGGCGATGTGGTCCGCTGCGAGGGGGATGAAGTCTTTTCTTTCAGTTGCACGGGAACTGAGCCTACAAGTCTCTATGTCTTACTTAGTTCGATTCCGGATGAAAGATACGCTCAAGAAGTATAATGTATCGGTCTAGATATATCGGTTTGTATGCTAAGACGGGTTTCCCGGATGGAGCTATCCCATAAGTAGTATTTACTACTAGGGGTAGCTCCATTTTATTTTCCAACGGTCATCAATGGTGGTGATCCTTTAAACCCAATGGAGTATATACCAAAACTGTATTTACAAATTATCGAGAATGGTTTAAAATTAAATCAAAGTTTCGCTAAGGAAAAATAATTGTACAATTGCAAAAATGATTATCGTTCTCAATTACATGCTGCTCCGGGATCTTCCCGGAGCAGCATGTGCCATTTTTAGGGTATTAACAATAGTATTCATTCTCAATTAGCTCATTATTTAAGGAGGAGATAAATATGCAAGCCATCCAAAAATCCAACTCAGCCGTTAGTTCTGTTAATCAGCCGACTCCACACCAAAAGCCGCGTATGAATTTGATTCATTTGCTTAAACACAAGGAGATGGTATTTGCCATCAGCAGTGGGGCGCTTATGTTATTGGCCTGGGGAATTGGAACCTGGTCACATGTGCTGTCGATCATCGTATACATTGCTGCATATGCTGTTGGAGGCTATATTAAAGCACGGGAAGGAATTGAGACGCTTGTTAAGGAGCGCGACCTTGACGTGAATCTGCTGATGATCGCGGCTGCACTTGGAGCAGCTTCCATCGGCTATTGGAACGAAGGGGCGATGCTCATCTTCATCTTTGCACTTAGCGGTGCGTTAGAGTCATTCGCGAGCGAGCGCAGCATGAAGGATATCTCGGCATTGATCGCCTTGAGACCGGAGACAGCGCTGAAGGTTGATGGAGATGGCATTTCCATGGTAGCCGTTGGAGAACTGATCGTTGGTGATCTGTTGCTAGTGAAGCCAGGAGAGGTTATTCCGGCAGATGGTGTTGTACAGAGCGGCGGATCCTCCGTGAACCAGTCAACAATTACAGGAGAGTCGATTCCTGTTGATAAAAGTACTGGCGATGAAGTGTATGCGGGTACTCTAAACGGTCAGGGCGCGTTGTACGTTGAAGTGACTAGCCCGGCAGAAGGCACTTTATTCTCGAAGATTATTGCGATGGTGGAACAGGCCCAGAATGAAACTCCTGCTTCCCAGCGCTTCATTAAGAAGTTGGAAGGAATATACGCCAAATCGGTTGTTGCTATAACGATATTGTTGATCTTATTTACCCCGCTGGTACTGGGTTTGACCTGGTCTCAAGCCTTCTATAAGGCGATGGTATTCCTGGTCGTCGCTTCCCCATGTGCGGTCGTCGCTTCTGTGATGCCCGCCACATTATCGGCGATGTCTAAGAGCGCCAGGAAGGGCGTCCTGTTCAAGGGGGCCGCGCATATGGATTTGCTTAGTGAAGCGAAGGTCGTTGCTTTTGATAAGACAGGGACATTGACCTCAGGATCGCCAGAGGTCACGGACCTCGTCGTTATGGAGGGATATGACCGATTGACCGTGTTGGCAGCATGTGCGGCGGCAGAGAGTTTGTCACAGCATCCGCTTGCCCGTGCTATCGTACGCAAGGCTATGGATGAAGGGATTACGCTTAGAGCTGCAGACGAGCTTCAGGACTTGCCTGGCTGGGGGATCGAGGCTCTGGTTGAAGGCCGTAAATGGCGGATTGGCAAGGCCGAGGCAGATGCGGATGGTTTGCCAACTGAGCTGCGTAATCGGATGCAAGCTTTAACAGAAACGGGTAATACAGTATCAATGGTTCAATGCGATGGCGAATACGTAGCACTGATTGCCCTGCGTGATAATATCCGTCCACAAGCGAAGGAGACAATTCGTAAGCTGCGGGAACTGGGTATTGCCACCGCGATGTTAACCGGAGACCGGAGTGCCACCGCTCAGGCAATTGCCAATGAGGCCGGAGTTGATTATGTCTTTGGTGATCTTTTGCCCCAAGATAAGGTTTCCCATGTCTCTGAGCTTAGAAAGAAATATGGCCATGTGGTTATGGTTGGCGATGGCGTCAATGATGCTCCTGCTCTGGCTGCAGCTACGGTTGGGATCGCGATGGGCGGCGGAGGCAGCGGTGCAGCGCTGGAAATCGCAGACGTTGTGCTGATGAATGATAATCTTGAGCGGATTGCCGATACATTCTCCCTGGCACGTCGCACCAAACGGATTGTTAGACAAAACCTTGTGTTTGCAGCATGTGTGATTCTTACATTAGTGGTTAGCAATTTTGTGCAGGGCATCGCTCTTCCGCTGGGCGTCGTTGGTCATGAGGGAAGTACGATCTTGGTTATTCTGAATGGATTGCGTCTGCTGCGATAAAATTAAGCAGGAAGAGGGAATAAGTGCTATTCATCATTTCTTCATTTGAACTTCACTGAACCTTCCTGTTACGAACATTGACTTTCCCTAACCTTTAATAAGATAATGATGAATATATAGTAGTTTAGATGAGCTGTGTGTATCTCGTGTTCAAGGAGGAATTATTTATGTATAAGACGATTATAATCGGTACAGGTCCTGCCGGACTGACGGCAGCCATTTATTTGGCTAGAGCCAATATGAAGCCATTGGTTATAGAAGGACCACAACCTGGTGGTCAATTGACGACTACAACGGATGTTGAGAACTTCCCAGGATTTCCGGATGGAATTATGGGACCCGTGTTGATGGAGAATATGCGTAAGCAAGCGGAGCGCTTCGGCGCAGAATTCCGCACTGGCTGGGTGAACAGCGTCGATATGAGCCGTCGTCCATTTAAGCTGGATGTAGATGGATTAGGTGAATTGGAGGCCGAGACGTTGGTGTTGTCCACAGGCGCTTCGGCAAAATATCTCGGTATTCCAGGTGAACAGGATAACGTTGGCCGCGGTGTCAGCACCTGCGCTACCTGCGACGGATTCTTCTTCCGCAACAGAGAGATTATCGTCATCGGTGGCGGGGACTCTGCGCTTGAAGAGGCTGGCTTCCTCACTCGCTTTGCCTCCAAAGTAACGGTCGTTCATCGCCGTGATGAACTGCGTGCCTCGAAGATTATGCAAGACCGTGTTCGATCTAATGAGAAGGTAGAATGGGCACTGGATCGTACACCGCTTGAAGTTGTTACAAATGATATGGGGGTAACCGGGCTGAAGGTTCGCAACAATGCAACTGGAGAGGAAGAAGTCATCAGCGCAACCGGTGTATTCGTAGCAATTGGACACACGCCGAATACCGGCTTCTTAGGTGGTCAGATCGATACGGATGAGAACGGATATATCATCGTCAAACCAGGCACCTCTGAGACAAATGTACCCGGCGTGTTCGCCTGCGGCGATGTTCAGGATACACGCTATCGTCAAGCGATTACCGCAGCTGGTAGTGGTTGTATGGCAGCGCTCGATTGCGAGAAGTATATCGAAGCTCTGGAGCATGAACAGAAGGAACTTGCCACGAAGTAATGGTTCTGAGCCGGTCATGGACTGGTGAAAATAGAGAGGACGGATCGTCATTGATCCGTCCTCTTTTTTACACAAAATTCGAGTCCATTTATAGGGTTTTTCTTTCACACAAATTTTGCTATTTTCTGAGCAGGAACCCTCTTTTATTACGTATATCTTGAAATAAAAGAAGATGCCGTTCAGCATAATTGTGAACTGACATCCTCCATATGGGCATCAATTAAGTAATAACATGATGAGCTGAAATACCAAATAGACAACAACTCCGCCACCAATCAGACTGAGTCCGACCTTTTTCTTGCCCTGAAATAGACGCAATATTCCGAGACTGACAAGTGGGGCAATGAAAAGCAAAAAGAGCATGACGGTGACGAACATTTCGACGGATATATCCGAAAGGTCCACGATGGTCATAGTTAGAGTGTCTCCCCATTCTACTACGTGCATGATTTGCAGTGACATATATCACAATTATTAACTTTTTTATTATATCAAAACTTCAGGTAGATTAGGTAGAAAATTCCGTGAAATTCATGTCATATTATTGAAATTATTGCCATGTTAATCTTTTGATCCATTCGTTATTGCTCGACAAAACTAGAAAACCTTTGCAGTACAGGCTATGTTACAATGAGCTTACATAGGGGTTGGCCAACACTTGTGTCATTAACTTTTTGTGAAGGGGGCATGAAGAGGCATGAGACGAAGCATGGTTAGACGCTGGCTGGCGGCAGGATTGTTAGGTGCAGTGATGTTGGGTGTAATT
Organism: Paenibacillus lutimineralis; assembly: GCF_003991425.1. Lineage (NCBI taxonomy): Bacteria > Bacillati > Bacillota > Bacilli > Caryophanales > Paenibacillaceae > Paenibacillus > Paenibacillus lutimineralis. The sequence continues at coordinate 5,506,477 of NZ_CP034346.1, read as the reverse complement.
CCGCCCCATATTGGAGTTCCCCATGTGCACGCTGCGTCAGATTCGGTCTATGTTACATCGTCTACGGACTTGCAGTTGAAGCTTGCTGAAGGATTAGGAGCAAGAGAAGCCTCTATCACCTTAAAGTATAAAGGGCCGACCAAGGAACTGGAGCAGTTGCTCAAACAGGCGATCAATGAGGCGCTGGACAGCGACCCATACACTAAATATATTGTGGACCGATACACATATTCCTGGAAAGGAACGTCCGGATACGCGAAAATAAACTTGCAAGTAAGCTATCGAGAGACAGCGGAGCAGTCCGCTTATGTTAAGCGGCGCGTACAGGAGATTCTACGGGAGATTCTAACGCCCGAGATGAATGTTCACCAGAAGGTTAAGGCGATTCATGATTATGTTGTGCTGCATCTTATATATGACCGCGATTTGCAGAAATATACGGCCTACGAAGGTCTTCTCACCGGAAAGGCGGTCTGTCAGGGGTATTCACTGCTGACCTATCAATTATTAAAAGAGGCTGGATTCAACAATATGATCGTAGAAGGTACTGCGGGGGGGCAGCTTCATGCGTGGAACCTCGTTAGTCTAGATAACTTGTGGTATCACCTGGATACAACCTGGGATGATCCTTCGCCGGATAACCCGGAAAGAGTCAGGTACAACTATTATTTGCTTACCGATGAACAAATGAGGCAGGATCACCAGTGGGCCAAGCTTTATCCTGCAGCATCGACACTGTACCGTGACAGCCTGCGTTCTTTATCAATACAGGACGAAGATAAGAGGGATGTGTATCATGCACTTGAGGAGCAGCTCGGTTATAACCTGTATTACCCGAATGCCGCAATAACCGATTCAGTTGACATGCAAAAAAAAGTGAAGCAAGGTCTCAAAGCCGGGAAAACGACCATTACGGTACGTTATGACGGCTCTGAGAGACAGTTGCTTCAGGATCTGGTTAGTTTATATGATCTGTCGATCGATAATATTAGCTATTTAGCGTCTCCGCTCTATGGAACCGATGATCTCCAGGTGGAGATTCATTGGGAATAGCTCGCTTATTGATTGCCGCGAGTAGGGGAGGAGAGATCACATTCCTTGAGTGGGACAAGCTTAATATGATGTTTCCATTTATACCCGAGCCAGACGATTAGGAAGACCGGGATCGTAACATATGCCGCGATTAAGCCTTGCCAATCGAAGCCATGTTCCGTGATCAGGGACATGCTCTGTCCAATAATAACGATCAGGCACAGTATGAACGCAAAGATAGGGCCGAATGGGAACCATTTTGCTCTATATGGCAGTTCATTCAGATCATGGCCTTGAGCCATGAAGGCACGGCGGAACCGGTAATGGCTAATGGCGATGCCAAGCCAAGTGATGAAGCCGCACATTCCGGATGCGTTCAGCAGCCAGGTGTAGACAACACCATCGCCAAACAGCGAGGCCAAGAAAGCGATCATGCCGACCGCTGTCGTCAGCAGGAGAGCATTCATCGGGATACCGTGACGGTTCAGCCTGCCTAGGAATTGAGGAGCTTTACCGCGCTTGGCCAGGGAATAGAGAACGCGCGAGGAAGCGTACATTCCCGAGTTGCCAGCGGATAGCACCGAAGTTAAGATGACTGCATTCATTGCTGAAGCAGCGAAGGCCAGACCAGCTCGCTCGAATACAAGGGTGAACGGACTGACGCCGATACTGTCGATCCCACTCTTAAGCAGGTTTGGATTCGTGTATGGAATCAGAAGTCCGATCACTAGGATCGCGAAAATATAGAACAGCAGGATACGCCAGAATACTTGACGGATCGCCCGTGGGACATGCTCCCGCGGGTTATTACTTTCTCCGGCAGCAACCCCGATCATCTCAGTGCCCTGGAAGGAGAAGCCTGCGGCCATAAATACCCCAAGGAAGGTGAAGAACCCGCCGTGAAATGGCGCATCCCCGATCGTGAAGTTTTTGAAGCCGACAGCTTCGCCTCCTAAGATGCCAAAGATCATAGCAACGCCGACGATCAGAAACACGATGACGACAACAATCTTAATGATGGCGAACCAATACTCTGATTCCCCGTAGCCTTTGACAGACAATACGTTCAGTCCGAAGATCAAGGCCAGGAACAGGAAGCTCCAGATAAAAGAGGAGCTGTTCGGAAACCAGTATTTCATAATAAGCGTGGCAGCCGACAGCTCGGCTGCAATCGTGATTGCCCAGTTGTACCAGAAATTCCAGCCCATGGCGAAGCCAAGGGACGGGTCAACGAAGCGAGAGGCATAGGTCTCGAAGGACCCGGAGTCTGGTATATAAGTGGCCAGTTCTCCTAGACTGGTCATGAGGAAGTAGACCATGATGCCGACCGCTGCATAAGCCAGCAGGGCTCCGCCCGGACCTGCAGAGGCAATGGCGCCACCGCTGGCGAGGAACAGGCCCGTTCCGATCGAACCGCCGAGGGCGATCATCGTCATATGTCTCGCCTTGAGTCCCGGCTTAAGAGACGACGAATTTATCTTGCTAGGTTGTTTACTCATTGAACAGCACTCCTTAAGATGAATGTTCCATAAAACATTGAATTACATTCGGGTTCAAAGGAAATTTTGTCAAACCTTCTTCAGGAACCCACTCTCAGAGGCCGCAGCTGTTGGAAAATAGAAAAGGACCACGGAAGAATATCCGCGGTCCTGTTATGGACATGTAATATATACACGAAATCTCCGCACCATTCCTTCATGAAGATAGCTCAACACAATTTCCCATATGGCATAAGAAATTGTGACAGTTCTGTCTCTTTCGACGACAGCCCCAGCGGCTCAATCGGATTGAAGCTGATTGAACGCTTCGGCAACGGTGCCTTTCCTCCGGATTCATAGGCGGCTTCATACGCCTCCTCCGGTATACTCTTCACAGTTGCGACCTCTACCTCACCCGCAATGATGAGGCTAAAATATTCAATTATAGGGGAATTTGAACAAGTTGCCTTACAACATTAGCAAGTATATCTTATGCCATCTGGTAGGGCAACCACTAAAAATTAACTGTCGTTATCTTTCGCGCTTCGCCATTTGCTGCCAGACGGTGCCGGCGGCCTGTTCTCCGGATTCGATCCGCTCCACGGCCATTCTGGCCTGTAGGCCGACCTCGAATTCTGGATCGCCCGCTGCGGCACGCAATGCCTCAAGCGCATCGTCGGTGCCCGCCTCGTACAGGAAGCGCGCCGCCCGCCAGCGGACAAGCTTGCTCTTGTCCTGCAGCGCCTCGATCATTGGCCCTGTCGCAGCCGGATCGCCGATATCGGACAACGTATCGCCAGCGGTACGGCGAACGGCTGCGGAAGCATCGCGCAGCGCCTCATAGAGCAGTTCCATTGCTTCTGGCGTACGGATGTCGCCAAGGTAGACGACCACCAGACGGCGGACCTGCATCTGTTTGTCACGCAGTGCCTCTGTAAGCAGAGGCATCGCCTCTGGTCCTGGTTGCTGAAGTGCCTCAAGCCCGGCATACCGTACATGCCAGTCGCTATCTTGCATTTGCTCAACAACTTCAACTAGACTGAGCACGCGGCGATGCTCGACAAATTCGGCATCGCTATGGCCATGGGCAATCGCTTGACTCACGATCTCCTGCAGCCGTTCAGCCGGATAAGCAGCTTCAAGCTCCTGCTCTACTTCGCGGGCGATATCTGGCAATTCGCCATAACGCACACCGTAGTCGACCAGCTTACGCTCTTTAATCAATGTGGCGCTGGCGACCTCAGTGACGGCATCAACAAAACGGGAGGATAGTCCAATACGCTCCTCCTGATTGCCAGATTTAACACGAATCTGCATTGGAATACCACGGAAGAACTGCACGAATACTTGTGCCTCGCCAAAGCCATGGGCTTCTCCATCCTCCGGATTCCAGGCGGATTCCACATGATCCTGGCCGAATTGTTCTTGGACGGCGGCCAGAATTGCGGCCCAGTCTGCACCACCCTTACGATCCAATGCTACGAAATCTGCGGTGTGGAAGACGCTTTTCACCCCTGGGATGTTCAGCATTTGTCTGATCCAGGCCGGAGCGGAGCGTTCATTGTCCAATGTGTATGTTCTGCGAATCCCTGGCTCCAGGCTCTCGTCCAGATGTAGCTTCATAGAGTTGGGGCTAGGGGTAGGTTCTATAAAAATAATTTTCATAATTTGTTCACAATTCTCCCTTCACAAAGAAATTAAAAATTTGGATTTTTGAATTCGCTCTATTTATAGTTATTCTACCTTAATAAGCCGTGAATCCCAAGCCAGCTAAAGGAATTGGTAAATTAAACCTTGGGAAAATGTGAGCATTCGTTCAAGGTGTTTTTTACATAATTTCTCCAATAGGGACTTGAATGATTTACCGCGGTATTGATGCAGTTTGATACAATCCTACGAATTCATGTTGAAAAGAGCAAAATTTATTAATATATTGTAGGTAGCACGAATCTATCATTTATTTGTGCACACATTCATAGGAGGGTTGTCCTAAATGAAAAAAGGGGTCATAGCTTTATTAACTTTGGTGTTATCGGTCACCATGTTGGCGGGATGCGGAGACAAATCGACATCGGAATCCAGCGGTAATGGTGGAGAAAATACGCCTAAAGCGAACTTTAAAGTAGGGATGGTTACGGACGCTGGAACAATCGATGATAAGTCTTTTAACCAGGGTACCTATGAGGGCATCGTGATGGCTAACAAGGATTTCAAGATGGATTACAAATACTTGAAACCAGCCGGAACAACGGAAGCAGATTATTCGAAAGAGATCGGTAATCTGTACGATGCTGGCTTCAAATTTATCGTAACACCTGGCTTCAAATTTGAAACCGCTATTTTTAGTGCTCAAGACAAATATACTGATGCTAAATTCGTTATTATCGACGGAGCACCACACTCTGGGGACGCTAAGCCGGTCGTAAAAGAGAATACTGTCTCCATCTTCTTCGCGGAGCATGAGGCTGGGTTCGTGGCTGGCGTAGCGGCGGCCCTGCACGTGAAGGACGGGCAAGCCGGCTTTATCGGCGGTATGGAAATTCCTCCTGTACAGAAGTTCAACTGGGGCTTCCAACAGGGTGTGAAGTATGCAAATGAAAATCTAGGTACGAAACTAGTGATCAACAAAGAGAACGTAGTATACCAAGGTTCCTTCGATAATGTTGCAGCAGGCAGCCAACTCGCTGCACAAATGTATGACCGCGGCGTAAACGTTATTTTCGCAGCTGCTGGCGGCGTAGGTGTAGGCGCTATCAACGAGACGAAGACTCGTGTTAAGAACGGTTCAGACGTTTGGGTCGTAGGCGTTGACGTTGACCAATATCAAGACGGCATTTATGAAGGAGACAAATCAGTTATCCTTACTTCCGCTGTCAAGAAGATTGACCAAGCTGCTTATGACATGATTAAGGCTGAGATGGAAGGCAAGTTCCCAGGCGGACAGACACTTACCCTTGATGCGAAGAGCGATGGCGTAGGTCTTCCAGAGAAGAATCCGAACCTTAGCGAAGACATTCTTAAGCAAGTGGACGAAGTATATGGCAAGATTAAATCCGGAGAGATTACTGTAGCTGGTGAGCAAGGCGACCTGATTAAGTAATCCCTATCAAGGATCAACTGAATCGACGTAATCCTAGAAGCAAGCGACATCGAGTTTAATAAAAAAGACGGAGTTTCCTCCGTCTTTTTTTAAGGTAACGAAGAGAATAATATGCAGCAGGAGCTATACATCCTGATATCGCAAGCAAATTGACCATTTGCCGAGGTCTTTCTCGTTGAGGTGCGTCGATTGGCGTTTTTCTGGTTAACTTCCGAACCACACAAAACTTACTATTGAAGAAGGAGAGATCCCTATACCATGGACTATGTTGTCGAGATGGTGGGCATCCGCAAGGAATTTCCGGGTATCGTAGCCAATGATGACATTACGATTAGGCTGCAGAAGGGCGAGATTCATGCCCTACTGGGTGAGAACGGGGCAGGCAAATCAACACTGATGAGTATCCTGTTCGGCATGTATCAGCCTGACCGTGGAGTCATTAAGGTGAAAGGCCAGGAAGTGCGGATTTCGAATCCGAATGTGGCGAACAAGCTTGGCATCGGGATGGTGCACCAGCATTTCAAGCTGGTTGAGCCATTTACCGTGACCGAGAATATTATTCTAGGCAGTGAGACTCGCAAATTTTTCTTCGGCCTGGACGTGAGAACCGCTGCCAAGCGGGTAGAGGAACTGTCCAAGAAATACGGCCTCAATGTAGACCCTTATGCCAAAATCGAAGATATTTCGGTGGGCATGCAGCAGAGGGTTGAGATTCTTAAGATGCTATACCGCGATGCGGAAGTACTCATCTTCGACGAGCCAACCGCCGTGTTGACTCCGCAGGAGATCAAAGACCTTCAGGATATCATGAAGAATCTGGTTAACGAAGGTAAGTCCATTATTTTGATAACCCACAAGCTGAAGGAGATCAAAGCAGTAGCAGACCGATGTACCGTTATTCGCCGTGGCAAGACGATCGGAACAGTGAATGTTGCCGACACCAGCCGCGAAGAAATGGCTGAAATGATGGTAGGACGTAGCGTATCCTTTAAGGTAGACAAAGAAGAGAGCAAGCCGGGTAAAACTGTGCTTGAGGTCCAATCGCTCACGGTTAAGAACAGTAAGAAGGTCGAAGCACTTAAATCCTTCAGTCTTAGTCTAAAAGCCGGCGAGATATTAGGGATTGCAGGGGTAGATGGCAACGGGCAGTCTGAGCTAATTGAGGCCATTACCGGTCTTCGTTCTATAGAGAGCGGAACCGTAACCTTAAACGGGAAGACTCTAAATGACTTGTCCGTTCGCCAGCGCAATGACAGTGGAATTGGACATATTCCCGAAGACCGCCATAAGCGGGGGCTTGTGCTGGATTACACGCTCGAGGAGAATCTAATTCTTGAAGTGTACAACAGACCGCCATACTCCAAGAAGGGTCTGCTTCAGTCAGCAGCGATCAGCGAGCATGCAGAGCATATTATTCAGAGCTTCGATGTCCGGTCAGGTACTGGCGGAAGTTCAATCGTTCGCTCGATGTCTGGAGGCAACCAGCAGAAGGCGGTTATCGGACGCGAAGTAGAACGTGATCCCGATCTTCTGATAGCGGTTCAACCGACCCGGGGGCTTGATGTGGGTTCTATTGAATATATACACAAGCGCCTTGTGGAGCAGCGAGACAAGGGCAAAGCTGTTCTACTCGTCTCGTTGGAACTGGACGAAGTAATGAACTTGGCGGATCGCATCGCAGTTATAAATAATGGCGAGCTGATAGGGATTGTTAATGCCTCCGAAACGAACGAAAGAGAGCTCGGGCTCATGATGGCCGGGTATCATAAGGAGGAGGGCACCGCATGAATAACAGCGTAAAATCGTTGCTTGCCGTTGTGTTTGGACTTATCGCAGGGGCATTGCTTATGGCGGTGACTGGTCATAATCCGGTAGAAGGGTATATGTATCTCATCCAGGGCGGACTTAAGAACCCAGAAAGAATCGGAAATACGTTGGCTACAGCAACTCCGCTTATCCTGACAGGTTTATCGGTTGCGTTTGCGTTCCGTACTGGATTGTTTAATATCGGAGCGGCTGGACAGATGCTTATCGGCGGTTTCGCAGCAACAGCTATAGGTCTTTCGCTGGATCTGCCTAGCGCAATTCTTTTGCCGTTAATGGTAATCATCGGGTTTATCGGCGGTGCTCTGTGGGCTGTTATCCCAGGCTTCTTGAAGGCCAAGTATAACGTGCATGAAGTCGTATCCACGATCATGATGAACTGGATCGCTTACTGGACGGTATATTATGTTGTTCCAGCTTACTTCAAAGGGACTAGCCTGGAGACAGAATCGCGCCAGCTTCCGTCAGGAGCGATGCTGCATCAGGAATGGTTAAGCAACTTATTCCAGGGATCCTATATCAATTTGGGCTTTTTTGTCGCGGTTCTCGTCGTGCTGTTGGTCGCATTCCTGATTAACAAGACGACGCTTGGTTATGAGCTGAAGGCGGTCGGATTCAACCGACACGCGGCTGAATATGCAGGCATCGCCGTTAAACGGAGCATTGTGCTGTCTATGTTCATTTCTGGCGGCATCGCTGGCCTGGCAGGGGTGGCACAATACACAGGGAATGCGTCCAGCATTCAAATTGGCATATTGCCGACCCAGGGCTTTGACGGCATCGCTGTCGCACTGCTTGGTGCGAACGCGCCATTAGGGGTATTTGCGTCGGCTCTGTTCTTCGGTTTACTATATTCCGGCCGGGGATTCATGAATGCCATGACCGATATCCCGCCGGAAATTGCAGACACTATCATTGCCATCATTATTTATTTTGCCGCGACAAGCATTCTTATCGAACGACTGATTCGCAAGCTGAAGGTGCGTCGTGCAGCAAATAAAAAGCAGGGGGAACAAGACCATGTGGACAACGCTTGAACAGATTTTTCCGTATGCTATCGTGTTCACTATCCCGCTTTTGATTACCGCCTTGGGCGCATTGTTCAGTGAACGAAGCGGGGTCGTGAATATCGGTCTCGACGGGTTGATGATTGTCGGTTCCTTTACCGGTGCTTTTGTCGTATCGAAGCTACAGGAACATTATCAGGGCTCGTGGTGGGTTCTGTGGGTAGGATTGCTAGCTGCTGCTGTGGTAAGCGCATTATTCTCCATGTTGCATGCCTTCGCGAGTATCAATCTGAGCGCCAACCAGATCATTAGTGGAACGGCGATCAATATGATTGCCGGCGCCTTGACCATCTTCCTGGCACGTAACATGACTGGTAGTGGGAATATTCGGATCACACAGGGCTTCTTGCCTTTCGATATACCGGTGCTATCCAAGATTCCGATTATTGGTCCCTTATTCTTCACCAAAATGTATGCATCGACATTGTTAGTCGTAATCATTCTCTTGCTCAGTACATTTCTGCTGTACAAGACGCCATTTGGCCTCCGCCTTCGTTCTTGCGGTGAGCATCCGCATGCTGCCGAAGCAGCTGGTATCCATGTGAGATCTATGCGTTACATCGGCGTTATGATCTCCGGGGCATTTGCCGGGTTGGGCGGTGCGACAATTCTATTGACTTACTCGGGAGAGTTTACCGGGAATGTGGCGGGCCTTGGTTTCCTTGCCTTGGCTTCGTTAATTTTCGGTCAATGGAAGCCGATGGGCATCTTGCTGGCAACCCTATTCTTCGGCTTCGCCAGCACCGTAGCTAACGTATCGCAGGTCATTCCGTCGCTGGCCGTATTCCCGCCAGTCATTCTGAAGATTCTCCCTTATGTGGTGACACTGATCGCCCTGGTTATCTTCTCGAAATCGTCCAATGCACCGAAAGCCGTCGGAGAGCCTTTTGATTCTGGAAAACGGTAAAATCGGCATAGGATTGCATATAGTAGCATTGCAGACATCCAAGTCTACCATACAATAGCATGAAGACCCTCTTACACTAGTTCAGTCTCTAGAAGGCAAGAACCCGGTAAGAGGGTCTTTTTACGCTATAAGAGGTTGTTCAAAAAGTCCGCTTTTGATCACGAAGTAACACTGAGAGCCTATTCGGCATCGAATCTTGAATTTAGCCGGGCCTTCCGGTGCTCACGTACCCACTACGTACGCTGCGCTCCTCAGACCCTAGCTTCATCCAACCTTCTCGGTGCTGAAAACCGTACTTTTAAACACGCACCATAAGTGCGAGTTAAAAAAGGGAGTGCTCATAGCACCAAAGTTTACGGATTCTGCTGTGGTTTTTTCAAAACGACTTAGATCGGATCTCAGAGGTAGAACTTTTTGAACGACCACTACAAATTTTAGAAGGGGGGACAAGTAAGTATAACGACAGTAACAATGCAATGAAAAGATTGCGCGGTCAGTCTCAAGTTCTTTTTACACAAAACATACTATCAGTTACTTCTGCTATAACAATGCTGGCATATATTGAGAGTGAGTCTATAAAAATTTAATAGAGGAGTGAATCATCAGAATGGGCTTGCGATTTAAAAGGTTCTGTAAGCAGATAAGCTTATTGTTGGCTGTCGTCATGCTCTTGAGCACGATTGTTCCTTTCGGTTCTGGGCAAAGGGTACAAGCTTCACCGCAAAATGATCAAATTGTGATCAGCCAGGTTTATGGGGGCGGCGGGAACAGCGGAGCCGAGTACACCCACGATTTCATCGAATTGTTCAATCCTACAAGTCAAGCAGTTGATCTTACAGGCTGGAAAGTTCGTTATGCCAGCGCAACCGGTAGTTTTAATACTACTAATATTACTTCTTTGAACGGTATGATCGAGCCTTATTCATATTTATTGATTCAAGAGAAGAACGGTGTTTCAGGCAACGGAAAATCTTTGCCTACACCTGACGTTCAAGGGCAAATAGACTTAAGCGGCACTAATGGTAAAGTTGATCTGGTAGATGTAAATGGCAACCGCATCGATCTGATTGGGTATGGCTCTGCAAATGATTTCGAGGACAGCGCTACGAAAGCGCTGTCAAATTCAACGGCTGCGATTCGTAAACAATTAACCAATGGTCAAGCAGATGATCGCGGCTTGGATACAGATAATAACGCAACTGATTTTAGAGTTGATACACCTGATCCACGCAACAGCGCATCTCCCCACACGCCAGTGGATCCTGGCAGCGGGCTGGGACGTGTAACGGCGAATCCAGAGCCTAATGCTTGGCCGCAAGGGACGGAGATCACGCTAAGCCCACCTTCAGTCACGGCTTCGGTCTATGCGGATATTTATCGGTCAGGCGGGAGCGGAACAGGATTCCAGCCTGTAAATGGACCGATCGTGCTAGACGAGCCGATGCGAGTGGATGCTTATGCGGCCATGGATGGGGTCGCAGATGGCCCAACAACCTCTTTCGATTACGATATTCTAGCGAAGACATCTGTCGCTGAAGCGCGTGTTAAGGCAAAAGGCGAGCATGTCTGGACGGAAGGTATCATCACACATATCGAGGGCAAAGAGATCTATATTCAAGACGATACAGCCGGCATCGTACTCTACGATTACCCGCAAACTGCGGGTGTCGGAGACCGGGTCAGTGCGGCCGGAGTTATGGAGATTTACAACAATCTTCAGGAGCTTAAATCGCATACACTGCTGCCGTATCAAGTAACCGACAAAGATATCGGATTGCCGCAGGCTATTCAAATTCAAGGAGCGGATCTCTCCGCCAATCAAGGGGAAGCATACGAAGCCAGGCTCGTCTACCTGGAGGATGTCTCTATTAAGTCTGAGAACCGACCAAGTGAGTATACGGCTGTACAGGGCGGAGATGAATTTATTATTTATTCCGGCCTGTCCAAGTTGAAGGCAGGCAAGACCTTCAGCCGTGTAACGGGCGTGGTGAAACAGTATGGCAATATATATGAGCTGATCCCGCTGAATGATGCGGCCCTGATAGAAGACATGTTCTCTGTCATTGCAAGTCCAGGAGCAGGTCTGATTATTGTTGGGAGTATGGTCACACTGTCCAGTCCAACTCCAAATGCAAACATCTATTATACTGTCGACGGAACCGTGCCAACGACAGCGAGCACAGCTTACAGCACGCCAATTCAGGTCGACCATGATATGACCATTAAAGCGATCGTTGAGTCCGGTGGTAATGTGAGTAAAGTGTTCGAATTCGCTTATATGGCCACGGAGCAGCCGCGCATCGCGAATATTCAGGGAGAGGACCATTCCTCGCCTTACAATGGACAGACGGTCAAGAACGTCGAGGGAATCGTTACGCAATACGGCTATACCTTCTCTAATGGAAATATCAAAGGTTTCTACATCCAGGATGCCGCACCAGATTCTAATCCGAAAACGTCGGATGCTATTTTTGTATACTCTACGAGCATTAATCGGCCTAAAGTGGGCGATCTAGTATCCGTCAACGGCAAAGTAGCTGAATATAACGAAGGAAGCTCCAGCAATTTGACGACAACCCAGATCGAGCTTCAATCTTACCAGACCCTCAAGGAGAATCAGCCACTGCCGGAGGCGATCACATTAGGTAAGGGCGGGCGTTCAATCCCTGCATCGATTATTGATAATGATGGATTGCAGAGCTTCGACCCGGATGAGGATGCGATTGATTTCTATGAATCATTGGAAGGGATGCGAATCAGACTCACAGAACCGACGATCATCAGTCCATACTGGACAAGCAGTGGGACTTACAATATTGCCACTCGCGTTGAGAATGATATACCGGATGTAATTACGCCGGCCGGTGGGCTGGTACTGAAGGAGCAGGGAAACTTCAACCCGCAGCGCCTTATTATTGCTTACGGTAATCCTGGTCAGGAAGTAAGCACCGGCGATACATTCGCAGGCGATGTCGTTGGGGTTATCGGCTATAATAACGGCAATTTCAAAGTGATTCCAGAGCTGGGCAAACTGCCAGCTATCAAAAGCAGTCCTTTCCAACAAGAAGTATCGACTATTGATGTCAAGGACGACCAATTGAGAGTTGCAACCTATAATATTGAGAACTACTATCCGGGAGTAGGTTCTGCTAAGATCAACAAGCTGGCAGAGTCGATCGTCATGAATATGAAATCCCCGGATATCATCAGTCTGGTGGAAGTCCAAGACAACAATGGGGAGAAGAACGATGGAACAACAGCAGCAGATCAGAGCTATCAAGCCTTGGTAGATGCGATTCGGGTGGCTGGCGGGCCAGCTTACAGCTTCACGGATATCGCGCCGGTCAACAACAGCGATGGCGGAGCGCCTGGGGCAAATATCCGGGTAGGCTTCCTCTACAATCCGGATCGCGTTCAGTTGTCAGACAGTGTCCATGGCAAAAAAGGATCGTCTGCTGATGCGGTAGCTTATGATACAGACAAGGATCAGTTGACCTTCAATCCGGGCCGGATTGATCCGACCAATAGCGCGTTCAATGCCTCACGTAAACCGCTGGCAGCCCAGTTCGAGTTCCGCGGTGAGAAAGTAATCGTAATCGCGAATCATTTCAACTCGAAGTCCGGCGACCAGGGGCCTTTTGGCAGCACGCAGCCGCCGGTACTCTCCAGCGAAGCTCAGCGCCATGAGATCGCCGCTGTTGTGAACGGATTTGTCCAGGATGTTCTGAAGGGGAATCCGAAGTCGAACATCATCGTAATGGGCGACTTGAATGATTTCCAATTTACGGAAACTGCGAAGATTTTGAAAGGAAATGAACTGGACAGTCTGATTGAGACATTGCCGCTAGAAGAACAATACACATACACCTATGACGGCAACTCGCAGGTACTGGACCAAATCCTGGTTAGCAAGAACCTGACTCGGTCTGCAGAGGTGGATGTTGTTCATCTCAATGCAGATTTCCCGGCTTCCAAAGGCCGTGTGTCCGATCATGATCCGGTTGTGGCCCAGATCGATCTGCAAAAGCAGACGATCGACGGATTCCCGCTAACGATACTGCATACGAATGATACGCATGCCAACCTGGATACCGTGAGTTCACCGGATAATATTGCGCGTCGGGTTGCTGCTATTCGGGAACAGAAGGCGAGCTCGATCAACCCGCTGCTTCTGGATGCAGGGGATGTATTCTCCGGTACACTGTACTTCAATAAATACTTGGGCTTAGCGGACCTGGAGTTCATGAATTTGGTTCAATATGATGGGATGACCTTCGGCAACCATGAGTTCGATAAAGGCTCGGAGGTGCTGAACTCATTCATTGAACATGCAGATTTCCCATTCATATCTTCGAACGTTAATTTCTCAGCCGATCCTGTGCTAAAAGGGAAATTCAAGAACGAGGTCTCACGGAATGAAGAAGCTGGCACCGTCTATCCGGCGGTAATTATGGAGGTGGACGGCCAACAGGTTGGTGTGTTCGGCCTGACTACGGAGGATACGGCCAATATTGCATCGCCAGGTCTGGTTACATTCGATAATGCGGTGCAGAAGGCCAAAGATACCGTCGCCATGCTGCAGAGTGAAGGGGTTAACAAAATTATAGCCCTAACACATCTCGGGTATGATGTTGACGTCAATCTTGCTAAAGCGGTTGATGGGATTGACATTGTCGTAGGCGGTCACAGTCATACCAAGCTCGATCAAGCGGTCGTGGACCGCAGCGGCAATGAGCCGAAGCTGATTGTGCAGACGGGTGAGAAGGGGCAATTCCTCGGCAAGCTCGAAGTGGTCTTTGACGACGAGGGAGTACTCCAAGATTGGGACAGCCGCCTTATCTCCATTGATGAGAAGAATGCGAGTGGGCAGTATGTTATCCAGCCGGATCAGGAAGCACTGGACATTCTGAATACCAAATACAAACCGGGTATTGAGGAACTGAAGCAGATCGAAGTCGGTCTGACGGAAGTGATGCTAAATGGTGTGCGCGCTGATGTGCGGACGAAGGAGACTAACCTCGGGAACTTGATTGCCGACGGCATGCTCGATGCGGCTCAGGCAGCGGGGACGAATGCAGTGATTGCCTTGCAGAATGGGGGAGGTATCCGGGAGTCCATCGCAGCTGGTAAAGTTACCATGGGTGATGTGATGACGGTTCTGCCGTTCAATAATGATCTCGTTACCATTACGCTGACAGGCAAGGAAATCAAGGAAGCGATGGAGAATGGCGTGTCCAAAGTTCCTGCTCAGGACGGGCGATTCCCGCATATTGCCGGAATGAGGTTCTACTATGATTCCACAAAGTCGGAAGGCGAGCGTGTGCTCCGTATTGAGGTGAAGGGCAAGAACGGCTATGAGCCGCTGAACCTGAACAAGTCGTACGAGGTAGCTACGAACGTATTCACCGCAAAGGGCGGCGATTTCTATACCTCGCTTGAAAAGGCGTATCTGGAAGGACGCGTCAACCTTCTTTATCTGCCGGACTACGAGGTCTTCTCAGACTACGTGAAGAAAATGGGCACCATTACGGATAAAACTTCGGCCGTGGAAGGACGGATCATTGATCTGAAGGGGACACCGCTTCCCGAAGGACCAGGACAGCCTGGAGAAGGAGGAGGGACTCCGGGCACACCGGGTACTTCAGGTTCATCAGGATCAACGGGTTCGACAAATCCTCCAAGCTCAGGGGCGACGCCATCGGTAGAGACGGGGAAAGTAAAGGTACAGCTTCAAATGAAGCAAGGAGAGGCGATCGGCACGGTGAATGCTGAGGAAATGAAGGGAGCTTTGAAACAGCCAACAGGCGGTAAGGTCACCATTGAGGCAGCAAGCAAAGAGCCGTTCCAGTCCGTTGCTATTACCGTAGATAATGGGGCGCTCCAAGCATGGCTTGCTCAAGCAGACGCCGGAATTCTGAATTTCGTAACGCCGTTTGGAAGCTATGATCTACCTCAGAAGGAAGTTGATCTTCAAGCATTGGCGAAGCGGGTGGGCTCGAACACTACCGATGACATTCGGCTGGTGATTAGGCTCGCCGTAGATGCCAATGCAGTGAAAACAGCAGCAGCCCAGGGGTACCGAGTGCTGCAAGCGGTGAACTACAATGTAGCTGCGCAAACGGGCAATGGTAAGACGCTTGATTTGAACGAATATGCCTCCTATGTCAAGAGAGTGATTGCCTTGGAACAGCATCCAAATCCAGCAGCATCGATTGCGGTGGTTCGTCTGGTTGGCGGCAACTATATCCCTGTACCATTCAAAGTGAACGGAAGTCAGATCGATATTTACAGTCAGGCGAACGGGACTTATCTGGTTATCCAGAACTCCGTCACCTTCGTGGATATTGCCGATCACTGGTCCAAGATCGATGTGGAGTCTCTTGCTTCTAAAATGATTGTTACCGGGCGCACGCATACGACTTATGTACCAGACGCTCCGGTTACACGGGCAGAATTCACGTCTCTGATCGTAAGGGCATTAGGACTGTCCGTTCCTTCTGATCCAGACGGCTTCCAGGATGTAGCGGCAACCGATTGGCATGCCGCACAGGTACGAGCCGCTGTGAATGCGGGCATCATTAACGGTTATGCCGACGGTTCGTTCCGACCGGATCAGTCGATTACACGTGAAGAGATGGCTATGATGGTTTCCAGGGCGCTCCAATATGCCGGATACCAACGCGGCGATGCTTCGCAAACGGAGTTCGCCGATGAGGCCAATGTTAGCCCATGGGCCAAGGATGCGGTTCAGCTGCTGAACGAACTTCGTATTATGAACGGTGACAGTCGCAATCAATTCGCGCCGAAGTTGAATGCGACAAGAGCTGAGAGTGCCGCTGTGCTGAATCGGATGATGGAGAAGTTGACATACGAGAAGTAAGGCCATGTTCTAGCATATTGTAATCAAAGGGCTGTCCCGTAGGGGCAGCCCTTTGCATTGTATTCAGGAATAAAAAGGAACATGAAAGACACAATAAGCTTATGGAAATTTAAGGGGGCAGGATCATGAGTTCGAGAAGACAGGAGAAGAAGCTGGCACTGGTCAGCCTTGTGATTGCAGTTATTATGCTGTATGCCTTCATCAAAAGCCTGCTGAGATTTCTGAATTACTATTGATATAGAAGTAGGCTCATCCTGCAGACCACTATGTCCAACTAGAGAGGAAGATCGTCATGTCTTATGATCCGGTTACGCTCAGTCGTATTCTTACCGGACTTACCCTGTTCGTGCATATCGTGTTTGCTTCGCTTGGCGTTGGTGTACCATTAATGATCGCACTGGCAGAGTGGAGAGGGATTCAGACCCAGGATCCTCATTATTCCTTGCTGGCTCGAAGATGGGCGCGCGGCTTCGTGATCTCCGTTGCAGTTGGTGTCGTTACCGGGACATCGATCGGGCTGCAGCTTAGCCTGCTCTGGCCGACCTTTATGCGTGTAGCAGGACATGCTATCGCACTGCCGCTCTTCATGGAGACATTCGCTTTTTTCATCGAAGCGATCTTCCTCGGGATTTATTTGTATACCTGGGATCGCTTCAAGCGTCCGATGCTGCACTTGCTTCTATTGATTCCCGTAGCGATCGGATCGTCCGCCTCAGCCTTTTTTATTACGACTTTGAACGCATTTATGAACACGCCGCAGGGCTTCACACTCAAGAACGGAGTATTTACCGATGTGCATCCGCTCATCGCCATGTTCAACCCGGCTACACCGACCAAGGTATCTCATGTACTCGCTTCTTCCTATACGGTGAGCGCTTGTCTATTGGCGGGGATCGCTGCGTACAGCTTGCTGATGGGACGGAAGGAAGCCTATTTCAAAAAAGCGTTAAAGCTAACGGTAATGTCCGCCTTCATATTCGCTCTGTCGACAGCGATCATCGGAGATTTCTCGGGCAAGTTCCTGGCCAAGTATCAGCCGGAGAAGCTGGCCGCTGCCGAATGGCATTTCGAGACGAGGCGAGAGGCGCCCTTAGTTTTTGGTGGCGTGTTGGATGAGAACAATAAAGTTAAGTACGGGCTTGAAATCCCCTATGCACTCAGTATTCTAGCTGGAAATAAGCCGGATACGAAGGTGATCGGGTTGAATGAATTCCCAGAGGATGAACGTCCGCCTCTATTCATTCACTATATGTTCGATTTGAAGGTGACGATCGGTATACTCCTTGTTCTGATCCCATTTCTATATATGGTCAGGCGTTTGCTGCCAGGGAACCGGCATGGCGGATATCCGAAATGGCTGCTGCTGGGGATTTTGCTGCTGGGACCACTGGCGGTCGTAGCGATCGAGTTAGGCTGGTTGTTTGCCGAATTTGGTCGTCAGCCTTGGATTGTGCGCGGGTATATGAAGGTGGGAGAAGCGGCCACGACCTCGAATAACGTGGGTTCTATGCTCCTACTGTTCGCGTTGCTGTACATCGTGCTGTGCGGCTCATGCGTCATCGTGTTAGCCAGATTGTTCCGCAGCAAGGATGTCGTTGATGAAATGCGTGAGCTTGGGATTGAAGGAGGAACGGTAAAATGAGCTATGAATTAGTCGGTATCACGGTACTGTGGACGTTTCTGTTCGGATATTTAATCGTTGCCTCTGTCGATTTCGGAGCGGGGTTTTTCAGCTATTACAGCGTGATTACGGGGCATGAGAACAAGGTGCATAGCATTATTCAGCGCTATTTGTCCCCGGTATGGGAAGTCACTAACGTATTTCTGATCTTCTTCGTGGTTGGCCTTGTCGGCTTCTTTCCCGACTCTGCTTATTATTACGGCACGGCGCTGCTCATTCCCGGCAGTCTGGTGACAGTTCTGCTTGCACTTCGGGGTGCCTACTATGCCTATAACACTTATGGCAGCAGTAAAGAAGACAACAAAATATACATGGCGATCTATGGAGCGACCGGCCTTCTAATCCCTGCGGCTCTCTCTACGATACTGGCCATTTCCGAAGGCGGCATCATTACGGAAGTAAATAACAAGGTACATCTGAACTGGGGCTCCTTCTTCAGCAATCCGTATACCTGGTCGGTCATCATCCTGGCGCTTGTATCCGTGCTCTATATCTCTGCGATGTTCCTGACCTACTATGCAGACAAAGCGGGAGACCGTGCAGCCTTTGAAGTGCTGCGTGGTTATGCGCTCTGGTGGAGCGGTCCGACTATTCTTGCCTGTGTATTCGCCTTCTTCCAGATCAACAGACAGAATCCCGAGCATTTCAGCAATATGCTAGGCATCGCCTGGGTGTTCATTCTCTCACTGATTTGCTACCTGGTTGCTGTCTATCTGGTATGGAAGCGGAGGAACCTCGGCTGGACCTTCATACTTGTCATGTTGCAGTTCGGGTTTGCCTGGTATGGCTATGGACATTCTCATCTACCGTATATTCTGTATAAGCAAGTCAGCATTCATGAGAGCTTCACCAATGAGACGATGGCAGTGGCCTTAATTACTGTTTTTATCGCCGGGCTGTTCGTGCTCATTCCTTCGCTGATCATCCTACTTCGGTTGTTCTTGTTTGATGCCAAATACGTGCGCGGCAGTTCGCCAAAGAAAGGATAGGAGAGCATGGAGAAATTTATTATTTTTGTAGCTCCTGAGCTAGTGATCGTCATCGCCGTCGCTTTTCTGTTCCTGTATTCATTCCGTTATAAAGACCCCTCGGATTGAAATTGAAATTTGGAATGATGGGATAGTTGTTTTACAATGGAGCTAAGTCGTACAGGCGGAATTTCAATGGCTCTCATAGGATGAAGGGGACTGGAAGGAGGAGCCAATACAAGATGGCAAGGAAGCGTTACAACAATTTGGACAATATCGGGACTGACCGGACACTGAAGCAGTTCAAGCAGTGGCGGGATGAACGCCGTAGAAAGCGTAAGGATTATTCGTACGTCATTCCTAATTTCCCCCCGGATCTGGCCTTTTTGAAGGGGAACCGCTCTGAACTATCCGTTACCTGGATTGGGCATGCAACCTTCCTAATTCAGTATGCGGGTTTGAATCTAGTTACCGATCCGGTCTGGGCTAAGCGGATGGGATTCCAACGGAGGTTAGGCACCCCGGGAATACCGCTGCAGGACATTCCGGAGATTGACGTAATTCTTATATCTCATTCTCATTATGATCATATGCATTTAGCTTCGATCCGCAAATTATATGGGAGCAAGACAAAGCTTGTCGTCCCCAGTGGGTTAAAGCGTAAAATGGTTCGCAAAGGCTTCGAGCGCACTTATGAGCTCGGCTGGTGGGAGGAGCTGCAGCTTGACAATGTGAAGATCACATTTGTCCCTACCCAGCACTGGACACGCCGAACCCCATGGGATACGAATACGTCGCATTGGGGCGGATTCGTGCTTGAGTTGTTTGGTGAGACGGTAGAGGCGAGATTGCAGAAGCATCCTATCGTGTATTTTGCCGGCGATAGCGGATATTTCAGAGGGTTCGCCGAGATCGGCCAGCGCTTTGAGATCGACATCGCTCTCTTGCCGATCGGTGCTTATGAGCCGGAATGGTTCATGACCTCCCAGCATACGACACCGGAAGAGGCGCTGCAGGCGTTCGAGGACGTTCGGGCCAAACTGATGGTGCCGATGCATTATGGCACGTTCAGGCTGGCGGATGATACGGCGCGCGAGGCGCTGGATCGACTTGAAGCGGACCGGACTCGCCGCGGCATTCCGGAGGAACAGATTCGCGTATTGCACCATGGAGAGACATTAAGGTGGCCGTAAGAGAAGCGGTCGCCTTATTTTATTGTAGAGTCGTTCCTGATCGCCGTTAGCACTCAACTTATATCTGGAACTATGTTATAATGTTGAACCAGTAGTGTCATTATTTAAAAAGGATGGTAATGCTTAAATGATAAGTACTAGCGGTGTAACACTCCGTTATGGAAAACGACCACTTTTTGAGGATGTAAATATAAAATTTACGGCAGGCAACTGCTATGGCCTGATCGGGGCTAACGGGGCGGGGAAATCGACGTTCCTCAAGATCCTGTCCGGCGAAATTGAACCGAATCAGGGCGAAGTGTTCATGACTCCGAATGAGCGGATGGCAGTCCTCAAGCAGAATCATTATGAATATGATGAGTTCCCTGCATTAGAGACTGTAATTATGGGGCATGAGCGCTTGTACTCGATTATGAAAGAGAAGGATGCCCTGTATGCCAAGGCGGATTTCTCCGAGGAAGACGGAATGCGCGCTGGTGAGCTGGAAGGCGAATTTGCCGAATTGAACGGCTGGGATGCTGAACCGGATGCGGCCGCATTGCTTATAGGTCTCGGTATTCCACGTGAATTGCACGATAAGAAGATGGCTGAACTCAGTGGTAATGAGAAAGTCCGTGTCCTCTTGGCGCAAGCTTTGTTCGGACGTCCTAACAATCTGCTGCTTGACGAGCCTACCAACCATTTGGACTTGGAATCTATTCAATGGCTTGAGAATTTCTTAATGGATTATGAAGGTACCGTAATCGTGGTATCCCATGACCGTCACTTCCTGAACAAAGTATGTACGCATATTGCGGATATTGACTTTGGCAAAATCCAGATGTATGTCGGCAACTACGACTTCTGGTATGAATCCAGTCAGCTTGCACTACAATTGCAGCGGGATGCGAACAAGAAGAAGGAAGAGAAAATTAAAGAGTTGCAAGCCTTTATTCAAAGGTTCTCTGCGAATGCTTCGAAATCGAAGCAAGCGACCTCGCGTAAGAAGCAGCTCGACAAAATTACACTCGATGATATTCGTCCTTCGAACCGGAAATATCCATTCCTGCACTTCAAGTCTGAGCGTGAAGCAGGCAAACAGTTGCTTACGGTTGATAGTATTATGAAGACGGTGGAAGGTGAGAAGGTACTAGACAATGTTAACTTTGTCGTGAATAAAGGCGACAAGATTGCTTTTGTCGGTCCTAACAGCTTGCCGAAGACAACTATGTTCCAGGTGCTTATGGGTGAGATTGAAGCTGAAGCCGGTGAATATACTTGGGGGGTAACAACGTCTCAAGCATACTTCCCTAAGGACAACTCCAGTTATTTCGATGGCGTAGAAATGAATCTAGTCGATTGGCTGCGCGAATATTCTAATGACCAGGATGAGACATTCCTGCGCGGCTTCCTTGGACGCATGTTATTCTCTGGTGAAGAGGCGCTCAAGAAGGCTTCTGTATTGTCCGGGGGCGAGAAGGTGCGCTGCATGCTGGCGAAGATGATGTTGAATGGCGCTAACGTGTTGTTGTTCGATGAGCCGACCAACCACCTTGATTTGGAATCGATCACGGCGCTGAATAACGGATTAATCGATTTTGATGGAACAATTCTGTTTACTTCCCATGACCATCAATTCATTCAGACGATCGCCAACCGCATTATCGAGATTACGCCAAACGGAATCATCGATCGTATTATGAGCTATGATGAGTACTTGGAGAGCGAAGAGATTCAGGCTTTGCGTAAGAGCATGTATCCTGAAGAAGCTTAATAACCCTTCGACCTTTTGTTTCGCCGTTTGACTATCGGAAGAGAGACTCGTATAAATCAAAGAGCCGGGAACTGTCTAAATAGACGGTTTCTCGGCTCTTTGTCTTTGTTCTTATTGTAATGGGCGCCTATGATCCGCCAGTACGGCGGCGCTGGTTGTTCGGCTTTTTGTTGTTTTGGCTCTTGAGTGTTTTTATTTGATTGGCATTTTTGGCCCCTGGCTTGTTGGCCGCCTGCTGCTCCTTTTTTTGCTGAAGTTTCTGGCGCATTGCTTCGGCCAAGTCAATCTTACGAGGCTCATTATTTTCTGTCATCGATATCATCCCCTTTTAATTCAAGAACAAGCTTGACCTTATTGTATACGTTTTTAAAAAGAGGAACAACGGGAATGATGATTTAAATTGAAAAGTACGCAAAATGGGGAGTTTCGGGCGGTCTCAGCTGACTTTTCCTTGGTGCAACACTGTTTCTATAGACCCACACGATTTTCATCTGGTACGATGTAGTAACCCTTTTGATATTAGAGGTAGTTTTTGAACGTGCACTAATAGTGTTGCAGTTTGTAAGGCAAGTGTGGAGGTGTGGGGCTTGAATGTATACGAGGATATACGCAAAGGCGAACGCGGGGCTTGGGTAAGCATCGCAGCCTACGTAATATTGTCTGCTTTTAAGCTGATTAGCGGTTATTTATTTGCTTCGAGCGCGCTGCTCGCGGACGGATTCAACAATTTAACGGATATTGTCGCTTCGCTCGCTGTATTGATCGGGTTGCGGATTTCGCAGAAACCGCCAGACTCCGATCATGCGTACGGGCATTTTCGTGCGGAGACCGTTGCCGCACTTATTGCTTCTTTCATTATGGCGATGGTTGGAATTCAGGTTATTATTGGGGCGATCCGCTCGCTATTTGCGGGAAATGAGACGAAGCCTGATTTATGGTCTGCGGGGATAGCCATCCTCTGTGCTGTTGTGATGGGTGGTGTCTACTTATATAATCGTGGACTGGCCCAGCAGATTAACAATCAGGCGCTAATGGCGGCGGCTAAGGACAATTTCTCAGACGCCCTGGTCAGTGTAGGAGCGGCTGTAGGGATTATTGGGGCGCAATTCGGTATGCCATGGCTTGATATCGTAGCCGCTCTAGCGGTAGGGGTGTTAATATGCAAGACCGCTTGGGACATTTTCAGGGACTCGACATATCGCTTGACGGACGGCTTTGATGAGGAACAGCTTGGGGACCTGCGCGGAACGATCTCGCGGATTCCCGGGGTAGAGAGAATTAAGGATCTGAAGGCCCGTGTCCATGGCAACCACGTTCTCGTCGATGTGGTGATCGAGGTTGATCCACATTTAACTGTGCTTGAGGGCCACAAAATTTGTGATACGGTGGAAGAGCGGATGAGTCGGATCAAGAATGTGATGCATGTCCATGTCCATGTAGAGCCCAGGGAAGAAGGGACAGAACAAGAAGAATAGAAGCCCATATCTCACAAATATAGTAGATCACACATAAGCGAAGTCGGCGGAGAGAGCTCTGCCGGCTTTTTTTTATGATAGTGTTGGTTATTATTGGGATTGTGGGTAATATGTCCTTCTTTTTGGGGTGTAGTTTAGGCACTTTGTCGTAAAAGCAATACATAACACGAAAATCGACGCATTTAGACAAAATTCGATAAGGGATATAATGGGGACGAGTCCAGAGAAAGGCGACTTATATAATATTCGTCTAATCAGACCAATATCATCCACAAGGAGGCAACTATGAAACGCAGCACGACAATCCTGATATTGAGCGCAATTCTACTAACTACCTCTTACACAGCTGTACAGGACAGGGCATCAGCAGCTGCAGCTGCGACGCAGACGTCGACGAAGGGACAAATTGTAAGCAGTGTCAATCTTCGTGATCAACCTTCCACTTCCGGTAAAATTATCGGGCTGGTGAAGAAGGGGACAACGGTAACTATTTTGGAGAATAGCAATAATTACTTCTATAAAGTGAAGACTTCGGACGGGAAGACCGGCTATGTCAGCTCGTCCAGCAATTATATCTCTACTAGCGGTGGGAATTCGGCGCCTGAGGCACCTGAACAGGCAATCGCAACCGTCATCTATGGAGTGAATTTGCGAACTGCTCCGTCTACCACCTCCGGCAAGGTAATCACGATGCTCAAGAAGGGAACGGTAGTTACAATTCTGGAGAAGAGCAATGATAGCTTCTACAAGGTTAAAACGTCGGGCGGACAGTCCGGTTATGTGAGTAGTTCAAGCAAATATTTGCAGCTCGAGGGGGACGCTCCGGGTTCGAATGATGGAGTATCGGAATCCAATCAGGCGAAAATTGCCAAAGTCATCAGCACAGGCAAGAAATATCTAGGTACTCCCTATGAATATGGATCGGACCGTAATACAACGACGACATTTGATTGCTCTGATTTTGTAAGACAGGCCTATAAAGAGGCACTCGGGATCGTGCTTCCCGCCGATTCGCGTAAGCAAGGGGCATGGGTGAAGGACAACGGCACGGCGGTATCGAGCATTAGCAAGCTGAAGGCAGGCGATCTGATCTTCTTCATGAGCTACAAGGGCTCATCTGCAGCGGCATATAAGAATGTCGACAAGAGCAAGGAGACGATTACTCATGTAGCTATGTATTTGGGTGAAGGTAAAGTGATCCACACCTACTCCAAGGAGTCGGGTGGCGTACGGATCGATCAGCTTGATGGTTCGTGGGAATATCGCTTCCTGTATGGAGGAAGTGTATTGAAATAATTGGGCGCACCAATCATCAGCCGCCGGGAATTTTCTCGGTGGCTTTTTTATGTCAGCGTCATTTTTTGAAATCCTGCTATTCATATAATAAACTCTATAGAGATGAAATAGAGACACCAGATCATTAAATACATCATAAAGAGGAGCATTATTATGCGTAAAGGCAGATTAATCATAGGTGGCATTCTGATTTTTCTTATTGTAGTTATCGTCGCGGCTGTGTTGTATATCAGACCATCGCGCACGCTGGATATGAATTATTCGGACGTCAATTGGAAGGAAAAGCTGATACAGATGGCAGAGAACCGGAACACGGAACTTATCCTCTCAGAGAGTGATGTTAACAATCTGGCGAAGCAGGGGATCACTGAATATATGGCCAATCATGACCTGCCTATCGAGGTCAAGGGGGCCGAATTCAGGCTGAATGGGAATGAGGTTACCGCGAACCTTAATGGGACCTGGAAGTTCCTCGATGTGGGAGCCAAAGTCCAGTATCGGATCGATTACTCCAAGGGAATCCTCTCTCTGCGGCCGGAATCGGTTAAGGTACGCCAAATATCGATTCCTCCAGAACAGTTCGGGTTGGAACCGCTGAATATCAATGTCGCTTCTTATATTCCCAAGCTGATTACAATTGATGGAGTAGAATTTCCCGGTAAAATCGTGCGCATCCAATTTTCAGTAGATTGGCTGGAGCTTATTAATTATCTTCGGTCCGCATAAGCATTATCACATTATAAGCAGGCTCGTTTGGGTTTCACCCAGCGGGCCTGTTTGTATTGGACCGCCTGCAGATTTTCTAGAATTGAAAATTTAAATGGCAGTTTAACATGAGAAGGCTCACTCTTACATGGTAAAATATTGTATAGTGTTAGGTAAGAGAAGAATGTGAAATGGTGTTCTTGGAACAAGAGTACATAGTCAGAAAGCGAGGTTGAGAGATGATTTGGCAAATTAGCGTTGCGCTAATCGCGGTAGCCTTTGTAGTTCTGGTCGTCTTCCTGGTCAGAACGCTGCAGTCGGCGCAAAAATCATTGAATCAGACGACGGAAACATTGCAGGAAATTAAAGAAACAGTTAATGATCTAAGCACGGAGATTAAAGGAGTTGTCAGACAAGCTAATGATATTACTGGGGATTTGCAACATAAGATGGAGCAGATCGATCCCGTGCTGGAATCTGTCAAAAATGTCGGAGAGGTGCTGAATGAGGTCACCCTGGCTGCCAAGCAGGTATCGACCGCTCTGATCGACAGAATGAAAAATTCGCCCAGAGCTGCCAGACGAGCACGGCGTGCTGAGACGGAGACGCCCCAGGCACCTGTCGCCCCGCCAGCTCCAGAACCCCCGGCCGCTCTGCCAGCAGGTCCGGCAGATAAGCCGACGGGCTGGGTCAAATGGGTAGATGTCGCTGCTAGCGTATGGCAGAAATATCGTTCCTGATCAAGTTACTAATATGTCTATGATATAAGCAGTTCTGGGCTTGCCTATCTAAGGATAGGTCCCGGAGCTGTTTTTAATAGATTTGAAATTGGGGTTTGCAGAGATAAGTTATAGGCTATTGTTCAGGGTCCTGTCTTAGGCCTTGTTCCTCATCCTCTTGTTGAGTCTTCATCTGCTCCATATCCTCTCCGAGCTGAACCAAATCCTCCATATCATTAACCATTGAGCCGTTCTCGGCTTCTTCGATAGGCTTGTGGGCGGGGTATTCTCCCTCCATTGCATTGTTGATCTGTTCCATAACATATTCCCCTTGCCGTTCTTCCGGGGTTTTACTACTCATGCGGCACCGCTCCTTCACTGATCGTTACTCGATCCCTATCTATCTTTCTGTCCCAAGCACCTCCTCATTATTCCCCAAATGGACAAATCATGATTTCTCAAGCTTGTGTAGCCATGATGAAAGCAAAGTACTATACTTTAGTGATGTAAATGAGGTCAGTGACTTTCACATTTTGCGGATCAGGTGCTAGTAATGTACAATCAGGGTAAGTTGGCAGGGGAGGAGGCGGAGCATGGGACAACATGATTTATGGGAGATGTCTGTCTTGGGAACAGAACGAAAGAGAATTTCTGGCAACGAGCTGATAAGCTTCTTCCAGGAAATTCGCAAGCGGCATGAAGGGGATACGATCACCTTCTTATGTATTGGGACGGATCGCTCTACTGGGGACGCGCTGGGTCCTCTCGTCGGCTCCCGGCTTGAGGAGCATGGCTTCGTTAATGTAGTTGGTTCATTGTCGCATCCATGTGATGCGGACAATCTGGAGCAGAGACTAGCTGCTATTCCTGTCGGGCACATTATTGTGGCCATTGATGCCAGCTTGGGTGCCTCGGCTTCAGTAGGCTGCTATCTTGTGTCTGCTCAGCCCTTGTTCCCGGCGCAATCGGTAGGATATGCGCTGCCAGCGGCGGGACATTACAGTGTGGCTGCAGTTGTTAATGTGAAGGGACCCAAGCCTTATTGGACGCTGCAGATGACCTCATTATATAAGGTCATGCAGATGGCGGAAGAGATTACGAGAGCGATTGTCACGGCATTTAAGTGAGAATCTATGAATAATAAGCGATAGAGAGGGGATTTGTTATGACAAGCATATTAGCAAATGGAATATCCGTAGCCTATCAGGAGCAAGGACAGGGGCAGACGATCGTCTTGCTGCATGGCTTCTGTGGCAGTTCTGCTTATTGGGAGAAGCTAGCCCCTCTATTATCAAGGGAATACCACATTGTAATGCCGGATTTACGCGGTCATGGTGCGTCTGGTGCTCCTGAGGGTCCTTATACAATTGAACAGATGGCGGATGATATCGCCGTATTGATGGAGCAAATGGGTGTTCCGAAGTATACACTTTTGGGTCATTCCCTCGGGGGCTACATCACCTTATCCTTAGCCGAACGCTATTCATCTCGTTTGGACGGCTTCGGTCTGATTCATTCGACCCCTTATCCAGACAGCGAGGAGGCGAAGGAGAAGCGGCTAAAAGCAGTGGAGAAAATACAGGCTGAAGGAATACATGCTTTCGTCGATGGCCTGGTACCAGGATTGTTTGCGCCGAAGCATCTCCAGACGATGATGCAGGATGTAAACCGGACTAAGGAGATCGGGTATCTTACTTCGTCACAAGGAGCACAAGGGGCAGCGCTGGCAATGCGTGAGCGCGTGGATCGGCGTGAAGTGCTGGACCAGTCCGAATTGCCAATCTTGCTCGTGGCTGGTGAGAACGATGGGGTGATTCCTTTGGAGCGTACATTTACGGTGGAAGGCGATGGGGTGATCAAGGCGGTTATTAAAGCTGCTGGACATATGGGCATGTATGAAGCTCCAGACCAACTCGCTACGGTCATCAGTGATTTTATGAGGAATCTTGCATAGGAAGCTGATGGAATCTGCCGCATAGGTACGAAATTTCCAGATGTAAAGTTCAGTGAAGGGACTGGATTATAATGCTGAGGAAGGATTACCTGGTCCGCATGATCGAGGAAATGCTGGACGTCATCGGTCAAGTATTCGGATTGAAGCAGCAGAACAAGTTAATAGAAGCGTTGTGGAAGCTTGACGATCTGTATAAAGCGCAGTTCAGGCTGAACTCAAAGATGATTGGTTCTCTATCGGCCCGGGATCTTGTGGAGATATTCCGTACCGGCGGAAAGGTAGAGGCCGATAAGCTGCAAAGCTTGGCAAGGCTATTGCAGGAGGAGGGAGATATCTATATCGCTCAGGGACGTCAGGATGAGGGGCTGTTCCGGCTTATGAAGTCGCTCCATCTCTACCTGGCTGCTGACCTGCATGGTGCCGATCGCTCATTATGGGATATGGAGAAGGAGACAGCCAAACTGCTGTCGCGTCTGAAGGATTATCGTCTACCTGTGGATACTGAGATTTTACTGCTCGATTACGAAGAAGCCCACGGTCGATTCGATCAGGCAGAGAACATATTGTATTATCTGCTTCAGGCTAGCGTGATACCCAAGCAGCAGGCGATAGCTTTCTATGAACGTCTGCTGCAATATGAGCCTGAGCGGCTTAGTGATGGAGGACTTCCCTTGGACGAGGTTCGCGAAGGCCTTATGGAAGTAGAGAAATTTTAAGTGCGTGTTCAAAAAGTGCAGTTTTCTGCACCGAAGCTTATGCTACCGATGTGCGTTTTTTCAAAATGCTTCAGTTGGATGAAGCTAGGGTCTAAGGAGCGTAGCTACGCGTTTTCGTAGAAAACGACTTCGGAAGCATATACTTGTAGTGGGTACGTGAGCACAATAGATGTTTCTGGAGGAAACATAACTACGTAAGCATCTGCTTAGGCCCAGGTGAATTCAAGATTCGATGCCGGGTAGCTTCCTGATTTACTTCGTGTTAGATATAGAATTTATACGTTATCAACGGAGTTGATGAAATCTATATCGCAAATAAACCTACCTTTGTATTGCCGAACGCTCATCTTTGAATTGGCTTCGGTTTGTTTTCTTATCAAAAGCGGACTTTTTGAACAACCTCTTTAAAAAACTGTATACTTGGAATGAAAGTGAGCTGTTATAGATTCATGGAAGCACTAAGACATCTTATACAACAAATCGCTCAGGAGGGCAGCTTAATTACCGCGACGCTCAGCCAGCGGCGCAAGCCCGGAGAGACGGAATACAGCAAGGTAACAGTGAAGCCTGCCCTATTGAAGCAGCGACTGCATTATCAGTTCACTTATTATTATAGCAACAAAGTGACGCATGAGAATATACCGGCTGAGCAGTTGGCTGAGTATCTCATGAAGCAGTTCGAGGAGACCTTCCGGCAAGGCCTGCTTTGCACAGAGGCAGCTGATTATCAGGTGCTGATCAGCAAGAAATACAAGGTGTCAATTCTGACGAAGTCGCCGAGCAAGCAGCCGGGCTCCTTGCTTCATAACCGGCGTAAGGAATATATTCTGGAGGATGGAAGAGCTGTTCCTTTCCTGGTAGAGCTCGGTATTATGAATCGGGACGGGAAGGTATTGGCAAAGAAATACGATAAATTCCGTCAGATCAACCGCTTCCTTGAAATGGTTCAGGATGTCATGCCTCATCTGCCCGCGGACCGACCGCTTACGATTGTAGATTTCGGCTGCGGTAAGTCTTATCTGACATTCGCTCTCTATCATTATTTATCGGTCGAGCAGCGCAGGGAGCTGAA
The DNA here is from genome assembly GCF_003991425.1 of Paenibacillus lutimineralis. Taxonomy (NCBI): domain Bacteria; kingdom Bacillati; phylum Bacillota; class Bacilli; order Caryophanales; family Paenibacillaceae; genus Paenibacillus; species Paenibacillus lutimineralis. The sequence continues at coordinate 5,476,657 of NZ_CP034346.1, read as the reverse complement.
GGTCGTTGGTCTCGACTTGAAGGCGGATGTAATCGAACATTGCAGTGCACTGGCAGAGAAGCTGAAATATAACAACCTACGCTTCCTTGTCGGCGACATTGCTGACTATGACGAGCTGAGCAAGGTGGATATGGTCGTTACGCTACATGCCTGTGACACAGCAACCGATGCTGCGCTGGAGAAGGCCGTACGCTGGGATGCTTCGGTGATTCTATCCGTGCCTTGCTGTCAGCATGAATTGTTCGCTCAGATCCATAATGAAGTGATGGAGCCGCTGCTCAGTCATGGCATTCTGAAGGAGCGTTTCTCTGCTCTGGCAACAGACGGAATCCGGGCCAAGCTGCTGGATATTCTCGGATACAAGACGCAACTGCTTGAATTTATCGATATGGAGCATACGCCGAAAAATATTCTGATCCGGGCGGTGAAGTCACCAGCCGGAAATACCGCTGCCCTATGGCGCGAATATACGGCCTTCCGCGATTTCCTTGGTGCCTCTCCATATCTGGAAAGAGCCTGCCGGGATCTTCTGCCGACAGAAGAATAAAAATTGGCGAGAAGCCGCATGGATTTATGTGAAGTAGCGGTTTGCAGCCGTGATTTCAGGTCAACACTGTATGTGTTGGCCTTTTTAAGTATTGAGAATACTTGCGTCAGTCCTTTGGACGTCTAACGAAACTACGGATCGTTATTTCCTCAAAAACAACGGTAAATAAAATCTAACGAAACACCATATCGTTATTGGGGAGAAATCTGTGCTTGTAGCTCCTAATCCACCTCAATAGCGATACCTAGTTTCGTTAGAAGTTGGGGAAGCCCTTTATGGCTCAAATAGCGATATCCAGTTTCGTTAGAGCTAGTCGATAAAAAACCATCACTTTCTCGACAGTCCGTAGGTCAACACTAAATGTGTTGGCCTTTTTTTGTGTTTGTTGTCCAGCGAGATTTGTTAATGGATTGATTTTACCTATGGAGAGGGGGGAAATAAGGGTGTGGAGAAGGATCTCTGAGCAAGTAAGGGATAAGACGTCGTTCGGACTTTGGTGGGACGCTTTTATTATCTTGACCAAGCCGCTGGGGGCTGTCGGGGGACTAGGTGGACTCGTATGGATTACCATTATGGCTATTTGCCTGAATAGTGGAATGTTCTTCACGGATAGCATTTCATCCTTGGTCCTGATGGGGTTGTGGTTTGTTTGTGCATTTCTTCTTGTTGTTGGATACCTGGTGAAGGGGATTATCGGGAGCCTTCATAATGAAAAGATCATGTTTCCGCTTCCCAATCTATCCCCCACCCAGCGGACTCCTTATTTGTATGTATGGATTTGTAGTGCGCCGTTCGTTATCGCAGGGATTTATAGCTTGCATCTAGTGATGTCGTCTGTACGGTTATCGGCGTATGCAACGATGATCTCTGCTCTCGAATGGCTATTCTATGCTCTGCTAGGGTTAGCGATGTTCAGGCTGGGTATGGGCGACCGGGAGAGGGGGAGGAAGCTAATCCAACACGGCTTGTCTTGGACCTCTAGTTTATTAAGCCTGTCCGCTGTTGGATCTATTCTGGGCATTGTCTCCATGCCTTATGCGATATTGCGTACAGGGGACAGCGAGGTCAGCCTTACAGGGGCAAGGTTAGGCGGATTGCTGCAATATCCGAATACTTTCGGAGCAGTTGCAGCGGCCTTGCTATTGGAACGTCTACTGCTCCTCGTTCACCGGCCCTCTTCTGATTTCAAACGTTCCGCCGGATGGAAGGGGCAGCAGGGGGGAGCGCAGGTGCTGCTGCTCCTGCTCTGCCTGCTGCTGACGGAGTCGCGCGGCGCATACATCGCCGGCGCGGTCGGCTGGGCAGCAGGCTGGCTGCTGCTGCGTGGTGCCGAGCGCAGCAGATTTGTGCGGCACAGCGGCGTATTCCTCGCCGCCGCTGCGCTGCTTGCCCGCCAGTTGAGCGCAGCGCAACTGGCGCCGTCCCCGCTGCCCGGACTGCTGCTACTTGCCGCCGTGATGGCGGCTGCGCTGGCCCTGTCCGGGCGTGTCCATCGCGGCGGGCGGGCGCATGGCGCCGCCGCAGCGCGGGGTTCAAGCGGCCCGCTTGTGGCCGCTTGGGGCGCGGGGAAGAGCGCCTACATCAAGGGGCTGGCCCTGTCGCTGACGGGCCTAGGGCTGCTCCTGGCGCTCGCCCCGCTGCTTACGCGCGGACTGAGGATCGCTACGCTCTCCGCGCGCTGGGATATGTATGCTGACGCATGGAAGCTATTTCAGCGCTCGCCTTGGATCGGGCGAGGCGGGGATACATGGCGGCTGTCGTTCCGCAGCATACAGAGCCGCCCCTATGTTGGCGCCGAGGTGCATAGCGGCTTCATCGATATTGCGCTCGATCTGGGTTTGGTTGGGCTGATGGTCGTACTGCTCTGGCTGGGAGCTATTGCTTGGCAGATGCTCCGATTGCACAGGGTGCGCAGCAGCTTATTTCCCTCTTTGATCGTGTTATGTCTACACAGCTTGATTGATTTTGATATGAGCTATGGTCTGTATTGGGTACTGATACTTATGTTTGCCGTGGTGGCGCTTGTCCCAACGGTTTCTTCGCCTGAATCACCGATCCCATCGAAGTCGTGCAGCCGGGGGGCTTCAACCGTTAATAGCGCAGTTATGCCGGAGATGGTTGCTATTGTTCCGGATCGAACAATAACAATGGCCGCATCAACGGTACGCTTTGCGGCGACCGGGCTGCTTGCCGCTGTACTGCTAGCGGCAAGCGTAGCTGGCTTGCACCTTGTGGCCAGCCAGCTTCTGCTCGCTCGCGCCGAGGCAACAGCAGGGACGGAGCAGCCCCTGCTGTTGCAACGATCGCTTGCCGCATCGCCGTCTAATACGGCCGCTCGGCTGGCTCTGGCGGCCCATTCCCTCCCGCAGAAGTCCTTCACGCTCCTGCAGCAAGGTCTTCGATATGAACGGGAGAATCCCGAATTATTGGCGGCGCTGGGTACGGTGGCGGCACAGCAAGGAGACCTGAGCGCTCTCACGGCCTTCCAGCGGGCCGCAGCCTTGGACCGTTTCAATGGAGCGGCTCAGACGAATATGCTGCAGCAAGCTTATCATCTGGCGAGATGGCTCAAGGCAACTGGGAAAGAAGATGAGGCTAGAATCGCAGCTGAAGCGGGGGTCCGATTGTACTGTAATTATTCCCGTTTGTCTGACCTGATTGTCCAGCATCCATCCTGGCGTAATGACCGCAAGTTTAGATTAACCTTGGAAGCCAGAGTGAGAGGCAGGCAATTATACGCGTTTAAGTATGCGCATTAGCCTCCAAACGCGCTGCGGAATGCACGTTCCAGCTGGCCTTGATCGACCTGCCATAGCTCTGCCAGCTCTCCGCTGACTGCTTCGTCCCACCAATCGGCAAGTGCCTTGCGATTGCTGTTTTGTTCAGCGATCCAGAGCAGGTTTTCAATCACCTTTTTGTAATATAACGTTTCTCCCTCAGCGATTTTATCCTGCGGTATATAGACGCCCAGTCTTTTAACGGTTCGGTATAATTCCTTATTGCACCCTCTACGTATTTTGCGCGGCGTTGGCAGGGGAGTCTGATGTTTGCCGGGGGAATTCTTCATAGGGGTACGCCTCCTTTTCCACAACATATGCGTGATTGGCCACAAGCGACACCGGAGCTGGAAGAGCTAAGTAGAATGCATGTCCTCGGCTATGATAGAATAGATTAGAAAAAAGGACATGTTAGGAGAGAGACGCGCGGTGGAATGGATTTCTAATGTAATTGGGACTCTGTTGGATTGGGTTCAACAACTGGGGTATTTCGGCATAATGCTCGGCTTGATGATCGAGGTCATTCCTAGTGAGATCGTATTGGCATATGGTGGCTACCTGGTACACACTGGCCGGATCAATTTTATCGGAGCTGTTATTTTTGGTGTTGTGGGCGGCGTTATCGCACAATTGTTCATTTATTGGATCGGGCGGTATGGCGGACGTCCTATTCTCGAGAAGTACGGCAAATATATTTTTATTCATAAAAAGCATATCGACGTTGCCGAGAACTGGTTCCTGAAATATGGTTCCGGAGTCATTTTTAGCGCCCGCTTCATTCCTGTAGCAAGACATGCTATTTCGATTCCAGCCGGGATGGCCAAGATGCCGATCGGCAAATTTATTACCCTGACCACTCTGGCAGTCATTCCGTGGTCGATTTTGTTCGTATATTTGGGGATGCTGCTTGGGGATCAATGGAAGCATGTCGATGAGAAGGCGGGCCCATACATTATGCCAATTCTGCTGGTTGCGGTCGCTCTACTTATCGTATATGTACTTATTAAGTGGTTCGGTTCTTCCAAAAAGAAAGGAGATGCAAAGTGAGTATCAATCTGGCACATAAGTTCGGACAAGGAATTACCCCCCGGCAGTTTATGGAGGGGATGCAGAAGAATAAAGAGGAATTCGCAGCAGGATATGAAGCCTTTAACTGGATAAATGAAGAGGATCGCGCGTTTTTCAAAAGTTTGAATTATCGCGATGACTTGCGTATATTGGTCCTTGCGGCTGATTGGTGCGGCGATGTTGTCCGTAGTGTGCCAGTGGTATTCCGTGCATTGGAGGAATCCGGTCTGGAGACGGAAGTACTCATCCTTGAACAGCATGAGGATACGATGGATCATTTCCTGACGTTGGGGGGACGTTCCGTTCCGATTATTATTTTTACGGACACGGGCGGACATGTACTTGGCAGTTGGGGACCACGTCCACAGCATGTGCAGGCACTAATGATTCAGTTCAAGCAGGAGAACCCGGACCGGGAAGCACTTGATTATCAAGACAAGATCAGTGTAGTGAGACAGCAGATGACTGATAAATATAAGGAAGGGGGCGGAGTGAATGCGACGGTCGTATCCGAACTGCGCGCACTCATCTCCGGGTTTTAAATCATATGTTGAGAATAGAGACATTCTCCCTGGGACCATTGCAGACAAATGCTTATTTATTGCGGGGAGAAGATGAGAAAAGGGCCATCATCATCGATCCAGGCATGAATTCTGGCCCACTCTTGCGCAGGATCGAAGGACTGGAGATTGAAGCAATACTGCTGACACATGCCCATTTCGATCATATTGGTGGAGTAGATGAGATTCGCAAGCTGAAGAAGTGCCCGGTTTATTTGCACGCACTTGAGAGCGATTGGCTGACGACGCCTAAGCTAAACGGTTCACTAATGTGGCCGCAGATCGGCGGTCCGATAGCACTTGAGCCAGCCGAATATGAACTTGCGGAAGGACAGAAGTTACATCTGATCGGACATGAATTCACGGTATACCATACGCCAGGACATTCGCCGGGCAGCGTAAGTTTCTTGTGCGGTAAAGACTTATTTTCAGGCGATGTGCTCTTCCGTATGGGTGTAGGAAGGACTGATTTGCCTGGTGGTAGAGAAGTCGATTTATATAATTCAATCCGTGGTAAGCTGTTCCAATTTGCAGATGATGTGATCGTCTATCCGGGGCATGGACCTAAGACGACGATCGGTTATGAACGCGTAGACAATCCATATTTGACATAATCTGGGTAATGAGTGACTCAACCAGCAAATTTGCAACAAATTTGTACACAAAAAGTACAAAGATACTGGACAAAAGTGTATTCACTTGCTAGAATATAGTCATTAAATATTTGTAACTTTTGCGAAGCACGCAAGCTGAGGAGTATTCCCGGTTTGCGTTCTTTTTTTTGTTTTTTTATGCGTGTTCAAAAAGGTCGGTTTTACTTCATGATTACAAGCGGACTTTTTGAACAACATCTATAGCGGTTTTTTTTAGCTTCTGAAATACATTGAACGGATCGTTCGAGAGGTAAAAGGAGGCAGATCAATGAAAAGCCGATTGTCGCATATTATAGATGCGAGTCAGTCTTTGGCATATTCACAGGAGCATAAGAGGGAGAGCCGAAGTCCAGAAGATTCAAACAATTACATACATGATAAAGAACGGCTGCTCCTATGGGATCGGCTTGTACTCCGTTCCGGTACAATTCGGCAACCTTGGCATGAGAAGCTTTGTGAGCTTCGGAGGAGCAGGTATTGAGATCAATTCGTTAGATTCAATTTAGAGTGAGCACGGGATGACTCAGTAGAAATATTATAATGGTTAAGACAAACTGGACATGTTGGAATAGAAGCGAGGGTGGCTGATATTCCGAAGCGTGTCTTTTTTTCGTCTGGTTATTATCGAGTGGGATATAATTGACTTGAAATTCCTACATTTTGCAGTTATTTAATCAATATTGATTGTTGTAGCGTATCTCCATCAAGAGATTAAGAGGAATAAAATAATTTTTCTGTGGATTGAACGGAATCGAATAGTAGATCGTAATATAGATGTTTACCGGTAAAACAAAAGGGGTGCTTGGATGGATCTGATGAAGGAACGGATAATTGAGGCGCAAAACGGGGATGATGCAGCCCTGGCTTCGCTCATTCATGAGCACTATTCCTTCGTATTTAAATATTTGGTGAAAGTCACGATGGACACGAAGCTGGCTGAGGATTTAACGCAGGATACGATGCTGCGGTGTATAGAGAAGCTCGAGTATTATGATGGCAGCTCATCCTTCTCCTCCTGGCTGATCACGATTGCTACGCGTCTATTCATAGACCGAACCCGGCGCAGGAAGACGGAAAGGCAATGGCTGAAGAAGGAAGGCGAGGCACGTTCCTTGCAATGGCAATTTTCACATGTTCATGAAGAATGGTCGGAAGCACTGGAGCTGTTGTCTAGGCTGCCTTCAGAGCAGCGAATTGCCATTTTGCTTAAGCATTACTACGGATACAGTTATGACGAGATTGGAGATATATTGAAAGTTTCTCCCGGAACGGTCAAATCCCGCGTTTCCTATGGACTTAGCGCGCTGCGAAAGGAGCTTAAAAACAATGGGACATAATCGTATATCCGATAAGGATGAAGATCAACTGCTTACCGGTCTGCTTGAAGATTTAAGGAAAATTGATCAAGTTGTATCGCCGAATCAAAACTTTACTCCTGAGGCCTGGATGGGTATCGTCCACGAAAAGCGAAGAGAGCGCAGGCGTTGGAAACAGTGGGAGACAGTCCTGTTTGTCATCGTCGCCCTTATGCTGACTCTTGGCGGAGGCTGGTTCTTATATCGCGAGCCGCAGCTATTCATCATGCTTCAGGTGATGACCACTGTTATCGGGCTTGGTGTCATCGTGTGGACCATGCCTAAGCTCTGGAGGGAGGGGCGGCAATGAAAACTGACAGTTTGCCGCTTTGGGCCTGGTTGCTGATCGGATTGACTTTGTTAACCCAAGGAATTTACATGTTCCTGGATGCGCGCAGAAGGGGCGGAAGGGCCTGGCTATGGGGACTTTGGGGCCTTACAAGTTTCCCGCTTCCCTCCGTGGTCTATTTGATCGTCGTATGGTTGTATAGCCGGAGAAAGAAGAAGTCCAGAAAATAAATATGGATGAAGAAGTGAGGGGATCTAGATGGATATTCAGTGGCAAATAATCGCCCCTGTTATTTTACTGCAATTGATACTGGTCGTCATTGCGCTCGTATCGCTGGCCAAGGCGGAGGCGGAGACGGTCCGAGGCACGAAGTTGCTGTGGGTCGTCATTATTCTATTTGGAAATATCATCGGCAGCATCGTCTATTTCGTCGCTGGCAGAAAGGATGATGGGGCATGATCATACAAGTTAATCAGTTAACGAGAAAGTTCGGAGAACGCACTACAGTGAAGGGAATATCCTTTGCGCTAGAGAAGGGAAGTTGTACAGCACTGCTTGGTCCCAATGGAGCAGGCAAGACAACAACTTTGCGGATGCTGGCGGGACTGCTCACCCCAAGCAGTGGAACAATTACGAGGTCAGGCCGGGATCAGAGTAAAGGACGTCTATCCAATAATCATAGTCAGATCGGATACTTGCCGCAGCATCCGTCCTTCTATAAATGGATGAGCGGTATGGAGTTCGTCGTCTATGCAGCAAGACTTAGCGGAATGAGCAAACAGGAGGCAAGAAGCGAGGCGGAGGCTGTCCTGGAGCGAGTAGGCTTAAAATCAGCAGCTCGTCGTCGGATCTCCGGTTACTCTGGCGGAATGAAGCAGCGCCTTGGTCTGGCACAAGCGCTTGTCCATCACCCGGATCTGCTGCTGCTCGACGAGCCAGTCTCGGCACTTGATCCGGTTGGACGAAGAGAGGTCATGGAGTTGCTGCAGGAATTGAAGGGGGAGACGACGATCCTCTTATCTACGCATGTGCTTCATGATGCTGAGGAAGTCTGTGATCGCGTAATGATGATGAGAGAGGGCGAGATTGTTGAGAATGGTGAATTGTCCGACCTGCTCGCCAAGTACAGCTTGCCGGTATTGAATTTGCAGCTTGAACATCATAGCAGTCAGCGTGCTGCTGATTGGTTGAGATCGCTGCAGGATCGTTCATTTGTGTTGGAATATGAGCAGCAGGGTGGCGCTGCGACAATTACGGTCAGCAATATGAAGGAGGCCAGAGCGGTCATCTTATCCGAAGCGGCGGAGCGCCATATCCCTTTGCAGCGCTTCGAGGCAGGTTCATCCTCACTGGAGAAAATGTTTATGAAGGTGGTTCAGTCATGAGGAATACACTGTTGCTATATGGCAAGGAAATGCTGGAGATGAGCCGGAGCTATAAATTGCTGTGGGTTCCCGTCGTTTTTATATTGCTTGGTGTCATGCAGCCGGTTATGATGTACTATCTGCCTGAATTGCTAGCCGCTTCTGGTGATATACCCGCTGAACTAGCAAGTACCCTTGCTGTACCTAGCGCACCTGAAGTCATGGCTCAGGTGTTGAATCAATATAATACAATCGGTATTCTTCTAGTCGTGATTGCCGGTATGAATTTGGTTGCTGGGGAACGGTACTCAGGAACAGCAGCCTTGATATTGGTTCGAAGAGTAAGCCCTACACAGTTCATTGTTGCGAAGTGGCTAGGACATATAACACTTATCGCAGTCTCGTATTCGCTCAGTTATTTGGCGGCATGGTATTATAGCAGTATTATGCTGGGCAGCTTAGCATGGCAGACGACCCTTCAAGCTGGGGCGATCTATTTATGCTGGATTTTGCTGGCGGCCTCGATTATTTTACTATTTAGCACAGTGTTGAAGGGGGGAGCGGCTGCGCTCGCTTCAATCCTGCTCCTGGTGGTGTTAACTATGACCCATAGTCTGCTCCCTTCTTGGTTCAGCTGGAGTCCGGCCAGGTTGGCGGTAGATGCGATGAGTCTGCTTAGCGGAATCGGCAGTGTGAATCTTGTTGGACCGCTGCTGTTAACTGTGCTTGCTGTTCTGTTATGTGTTATGGGAGCATCTTATATTATGCGCAATCAGGCTATTCAGGATCAGCCTTAAATATCCGTCATTGATCTAATAGGGTATCTATTCCGGCAAGCTTTTCAAATGGCTGGATAGATACCCTATATTCCTTTGTTTTCCATATAGTCTCCACAACGCTCCCTGACTTTGTTATACTTGTAATTCCAGATAGTTGTGATTTGTCAGCAGGAAGGTGAGCATATGAATATGGATTTCGAACTGCTGTTGCGGGTTCTGATCGCTGGGCTCTGCGGTGTAACGATCGGTCTTGAACGCAAGAACCGCATGAAGGAAGCCGGGGTTCGTACCCATTTTGTCGTCTCGGTTGGTGCGGCATTGATGATTATTGTGTCCAAGTATGGATTTCAGGACCAGATTGGCTGGAGTAATCTGTCTTTGGACCCATCGAGGGTGGCCGCAGGTGTGGTTAGCGGTGTTGGCTTTCTCGGTGCTGGGATGATCTTCATGCAGAAGAATACCGTTCGCGGACTTACAACGGCCGCAGGGATATGGGCAACAGCAGGCATTGGCATGGCGGTTGGTGCAGGGATGTATTTTATCGGAATCGGGGTTATGATCATTATCGTGATCGGGCAGCTCGTACTGCATGGCCGCTTCAACTGGCTAGCATCTCCCAAGACAGAGAAGCTGCTGGTTACGATTGATAATGATGAAGAGATTATTCCTGGATTCATGGATAGGTTGTCTAAGCGGCATATTACGATTATCGGCTTTGAAGCAGAACGTAAGGATAAGGAGATGGTTCTGCGTCTCACCGTGCAATTCAAAGCAGGTTCGGATATTGAGAAGTTATTGTCATTTATGGAAGAAGAGAGCGTTGTCAAGAAAATGAAGATCGGGGAGTAGTCGTGAGATAATAGTTCATCATAGAGATATCTTGCCCTTCTCTTTGTTTTTTAGTAGGATTATATAAAAGTAAGGAGAGCCCGCTTATATTGCGTGTTCAAAAATATTTCTAAGTATATATCAGGGAGGTAAGACGATGCTGCCTTTGGGAGAGAGAATTGTAATCGTCGGCGATGCTTTTGAGCAGAATCTTCCTGTTGGGGAATATGGTTACGTCATTGCTTACGACCGTAATCCGGACAATGCTTTTGATTATCTTGTTCGGTCTCCGAAGACTGGACGGAATTACTTCGTCCCTTCGAGCGATATCGAATCCGAAGAACTGCTAACCCAGCAAGAAGTAGAGTTGACTACGAGAGAAGCTCTGATCGACTATGCTCTGGCTACTTATAATGAGAAACTGTTCATGCATATTATGAATGGCGAGAATGAAGAAGTAGAAGAGCAGGAGGAATCCGCCAAGGAACCTCTATCGCAGGCAGAGTTTATTAAGCAAGTGAATTTGCGAGCTTGGATATAAGTGTGTCCAACCTCTATAAGAGAGTCGGCCTGTGTAGGGCGGACTCTTTTTTTCTGTACGGGTAGATGGCTTTTGTTTGGTTTCGCGTTAACGGATTGAATTGCACCTCATTCTACAATATAATTTTATTCATCCGAATAAAGGGAGGACGACTATGGGTATCCAGGTACAAGACGTGGAACATGTTGCAAAACTGGCACGTCTGAAATTGAATGATGAAGAGCGGGAAATGTTCACTGGACAATTGAATGCGATTTTACAATATGCCGAGAAATTGAATGAACTCGATACGGAAAATGTGGAGCCGACGACGCATGTTCTGCCGCTTAGCAACGTCATGCGGGAGGATCAGGTTCATGAGAGCCTGTCGCAGGAGCAAGTATTCCGCAATGCACCGGACGAGGAAGACGGACAATTTAAAGTTCCGGCCGTATTGGAATAGAAGAGGTAGTTCAACTCGTAATAAAAGTATTAGTCCTGAAAATTTTGGAAGGAGGAAGATGGAGTGACGTTATTAGATTTGCGCTTGCAGGAACTACATAATCAGCTCAGCAAGAAGGAGCTGTCCGTAACGGATCTGGTAGGGGAAGCGTTCGCCAGAATTAAGGAGCATGATGAGCGTGTAGGTGCTTATTTGACTTTAAATGAAGAGGGGGCTCATGCTGAGGCGGCCCGCCTCGATAACAAGCTTGGCAGCGATGAGGCCAAAGGCTTGCTATTCGGTTTGCCGGCAGGAATTAAGGATAATATGGTGACAGAGGGTCTAAGAACGACTTGTGCCAGCCAATTTTTGTCCAATTATAATCCGATCTATGATGCTACGGTTGTAACCAAGCTGAAGCAGGCTGAAACTGTGACGATCGGCAAGCTGAATATGGACGAGTTCGCCATGGGCGGCTCGAATGAGAATTCAAGCTTCCATCCGGTGCGTAATCCATGGGATTTGACTCGAGTACCTGGCGGTTCCAGTGGCGGCTCGGCTGCGGCAGTTGCAGCGGGCGAAGCTTATTTCACTCTCGGTTCCGATACAGGTGGCTCGATTCGCCAACCGGCATCCTATTGCGGAGTAGTTGGGTTGAAGCCGACTTATGGACTCGTATCGCGGTACGGATTGGTCGCATTCGCATCTTCTCTGGATCAGATCGGACCTATTACGAAGAATGTCGAGGACGCTGCTTACGTGCTGCAAGCTATTGCGGGGCATGATGCGAAGGATTCTACTTCGGCGAATGTGGATATTCCGGATTATGTGAGTGCATTGTCAGGCGAGATCTCCGGGCTTAAAATTGCGGTGCCTAAGGAATATCTGGATGGCATTGATCCTCAGGTCAAGGCTGCAGTGCTGGAAGCTCTGCGGGTATTGGAAGGGCTCGGCGCAGAATGGGAGGAAGTATCGTTGCCGCATACAGAGTATGCTGTAGCTGCTTACTACTTGCTAGCTTCCTCAGAAGCGTCATCCAACCTGTCGCGTTTTGATGGTGTACGTTATGGAGTACGTGCGGAGCAAGGCGGCAATCTGCTGGATCTGTATCTGGATTCGCGCAGCCAGGGCTTCGGACCGGAAGTGAAGCGGCGGATTATGCTTGGAACTTATGCTCTTAGCTCCGGTTATTATGATGCTTATTATTTAAAAGCACAGAAGGTACGCACGCTGATCAAACAAGACTTCGATCGGACCTTTGAGAAATATGATGTCATTATCGGACCTACTGCTCCGACGACGGCTTTCCAGCTTGGTTCCCAGGTAGATGATCCGCTTACGATGTATCTCAACGATATTTTGACGATACCGATGAGCTTGGCTGGGGTGCCTGCCATGAGCGTGCCTTGCGGCTTTGCAGATGGCTTGCCTGTTGGTCTGCAAATTATCGGCAAGGCATTTGATGAGAGTACAATTCTGCGTGTGGCTCATGCCTATGAGGCGCATACGGATCATCATAAACACCGCCCATCTCTATAAGAGGTAGTTTAAAAAGCCGGTGCTGAAAGTCCGACTTTTTAAACAAGTACTATAATGGGCGGTGTCTGTTAAGACGCTCTTAAGTTGATGGGACAGCCCTTCGCATCTTGCGATGAGGCAGTATTAAAGTTAGCAGGAGGATCGATATGTCAACATCTAAATATGAAACGGTGATCGGACTGGAAGTGCATGTGGAGCTGCATACGAAATCGAAGATTTTCTGCGGATGCTCCACGGAATTCGGCGCACCACCCAACAGCCATACTTGTCCTGTCTGTCTTGGACACCCCGGCGTGCTGCCTGTGTTAAACCGCCAGGCGGTAGATTATGCTATGAAGGCGGCGATGGCGCTAAATTGTGAAATTGGCGATGTGTGCAAGTTCGACCGCAAGAACTACTTCTATCCTGATTCACCAAAAGCTTATCAAATCTCTCAATTTGATCAGCCGATCGGATTGAACGGCTATATCGACATTGAGATGGACGGATATACGAAGCGCATCGGCATTACTCGCCTTCATCTGGAAGAAGATGCGGGTAAGTTGACGCATGTAGACGGCGGCTATGCTTCGTTGGTCGACTTCAACCGTGTCGGAACTCCACTCGTCGAAATCGTGTCTGAGCCGGAAATCTCTACGCCGGAAGAGGCGAAGGCTTATCTGGAGAAGATGCGGGCAATTATGCAGTACTGCGATGTATCCGACGTAAAAATGGAAGAAGGTTCGATGCGCTGTGATGCGAACATCAGCCTTCGTCCTCATGGGCAGAAGGAATTCGGGACTCGTGCCGAATTGAAGAATATGAACTCCTTCCGCGGTGTACAACGCGGCTTGGAATATGAGCAGTACCGTCAAGCTGAGATTTTGGACGAAGGCGGGGAAGTTGTACAGGAGACTCGTCGCTGGGATGATTCCCAAGGCAAGACATTCTCGATGCGCGGTAAGGAAGAAGCTCATGATTATCGCTACTTCCCAGATCCGGATCTGGTTAAACTGTATATTGATGAAGATTGGAAGGCACGGATACGTGCGTCGATTCCTGAGCTTCCAGATGCCCGTAAGGCACGTTATACGAAGGACTATGGTCTGCCGGATTATGATGCCGCGGTTATTACATCCTCGAAGCCACTTGCCGATCTGTTCGAGAGCAGCCTGGAGCATACATCTGATTCAAAATCCATATCCAACTGGATTATGGGCGAATTGCTTGGCTATTTGAACAGCAACGGATTGGAATTGGCTGCAGTGAAGCTGACAGGTCAGGGTCTTGGCGAAATGGTCAACCTGATTGAGAAAGGGACGATCAGTTCCAAGATCGCTAAGACGGTCTTCAAAGAGATGCTGCAGAGCGGCAAGCTCCCACAGCAAATTGTTGAGGAGCAAGGTCTTGTGCAAATTAGCGATGAAGGCGCAATTTTGGCCATCGTGCAGGAAGTTGTGGCCAATAACCCGGCCTCTGTACAGGATTATCAGGCAGGCAAGGAGAAGGCGATCGGCTTCCTCGTTGGTCAAGTGATGAAACAGAGCAAAGGAAAAGCCAATCCTGGACTTGTGAACAAGCTGTTAGTCGAAGTGTTGAAGCAATAGAGACTTGGCTTAACACTCTATCAAAATTATCAGATTTGGGCTACGAAAAGGATGGGAAGCCGTGTGATCAGATTGTTATCTCTTCAGGACCCGGACGTAGTGGAGCAGATATGGAGCCTACAGCATACGGCTTACCGTTTGGAGGCATTGGCGATAGGACTTGCTTCATATCCGCCTCTGAGTGATACGTTCGATTCAATCAGATGCAGTGAGGAAGATTTCTATGGGTACTTATCGGACGAGCCGGGACATAATGAGGAAGGCGGGGAGCTGCTGGGAGTGATCTCAATCCGGGCAGAATCATCTGTCCATCTGTCCCTTACCCGGTTAATGGTACATCCAGAACATATGCGTGAAGGCATCGGAACTGCCTTGGTTAGTTATCTTCTCGATCATTACGATAATATCCAGCATTTCTCCGTTACGGCGGGAACGCTTAATGCTCCGGCCGTATCCTTGTACCAGAAATTTGGCTTCATGCCGGGAGAGACAGTAAGGTCGACGGCGGGTGTAGATCTGACGCTATTTCATCTCCATCGCTAGTTACAGATGATTTTATAGATGTAGTTCAAAAAGTCCGCTTTTGATCACGAAGTAACACTGAGAGCATATTCGACATCGAATCTTGAATTCAGCCGGGCCTTACGGTGCTCACGTACAAACTACGTACGCTCCGCTCCTCAGTCCCTAGCTTCATTCAACCTTCTCGGTGCTGAAAACCGTACTTTTTGAACATGCATTTAAAGACGTAGTTCAAAGAGTCCGCAAATAGCACACTTATCTGCCGTCAGGCGGATAGGGAGTGCTATTTTTTAAATTAGGAGAGCGTTTCTTGAAAAGAGAAATTATTATAAATTACAAAGAGGCCTATTTTCGGTTACAATAAGTCAAGAGGGGAGGAGATGGTGTAAATGGAACCCTCAAATTCGTTGATAAGCCCGGAAGAGCTTAAGCAGAAGCATAAGGCTGGCTACAAACCAAGGCGCCGCAAAAGGAAATTCATTGCTTGTCTGCTCTCTACGCTTTTCCCGGGATTTGGTCATTTATATTTGCAAAAATTCATAAAAGGCAGTCTTTTTATAGATGTTTTTCTTATCGATTTGGCGCTGCTTGTGTACTTCTCTTCGGCTCATATGAGAATCAATGTACCGTTGTTACTCGTACTTGGCTTGCTAGTGACTGTTGTATATTTCTATAGCATCTATGATGTTCTTCAGACAACAGATGCTGTCAACGCCAGCTTGAAACGGGGCGAAGAGAGTGGAACAGCGGAGCAGGTTGAAGCAGTGGACCCATTGGGTTCGGAGGTAGGTGCATTAACCGGGATCATTCTAATCAGTGGTGGGATTATCGCTTTTATATTGCGCATGAAGCCAGCCTGGCTGGAAGGACTAATTCAGAATTATGGCAGCTACGGTGTATCAGTAGCTATGATGCTCACGGGACTCATCTGGATTGTCATGGAGGGCAGGCGACATATATTACGGGCAGGTCGGCTTACGGCTTCAGTATTACTGATTGCAGTTGCTATACTCATGTGGATCGATGTTAGAAGCGGACAGGATTATATGCTCTTATTGCTTAAATGGTGGCCTCTGTTGCTGGTACTTGGTGGATTGGAGCTTATGCTAGCGATGGTCTGGAACCGGAGGAAGGTATGCAGACCGATCCGTAGACTGCGTATCGACTTCAAAGGGCTGCTCTTGTCGTTATGCATCGGCGTTTCGGTATTCGCCATTACACAGCAGGATCATTATATGCATTTATGGAACCGGGTCAGCCTTGATCTTGCTTCAGCAGGCGCTGAGTTCAGCGGGGAAGAAGGGTACAGGACGGATAAGTCAGCTGTAGAGATTCCAATTGATCTGGACACCGGAAAGATTGTAGTGAACGGGATAAATGGTGATATCGATGTCAAGAGCGCGGAGATTAATGAGGTAATCATTAAATCCACGGTATGGATCGACCAAGTTCCCGAGGAAGAGGCGAGGGACATTGCCGAGGAAACTTCTGTTGTTGTGGGTGAAGGCAAGATATTAGATCTTTCGGTGAAGGATCATACCTATGGCGAGAGCGGCAGACGCCACCCTCGTGTGAATATAACGCTGATTGTTCCGCAGAACCGCTTCCTTGATCTCGATGTTAGTACGACTAGCGGATCTATTACCTTAACTGGCCTGCAGGCGATGAATCAATTCAAGCTGCAGACCGGAGGTGGTAACTTCAAGTTCTGGGATATCGTCGGTGAGGTCTCGGCAAGAACCTTGAACGGTAACGCAGAGCTGTATCGGATATTCGGCAACGCGCAAGTGGATACGCAGGGCGGTAATATCAAGGCTAAGGGGATTGCCGGAGATGCGGCGCTATCCACACTGGTCGGCAATATTTCGCTGGTGAACTCGCAGGGGAACATCAACGTTACGACCAAGAACGGAAATATCCAGGTTGACGCTGTTCCAGAGGAGCTTAAGGCGGAATCGCTTAATGGCAGGATTCAAGTATCCTCGTCAGTTGTCGGCGGAGATTGGAATGTATACAGCGCTGTAGGAGAAATCAACCTGGCGCTACCGGAAATCGGTGATTATATGATCATGGGCTCGAGTGGATATGGGAATATTACGAGCAACCTTCCGTTTACCATAAATGGTAAAGAAATTTCTGGCATTTCCGGGAATGGCGATCATGAAATTCAAGTCGAGGGCAATAGTGACTTAATTGTGAATAGACGTTAACGCGGAATCATCAAAAGTCTACTTTTTGAGCTACATTTAAAGTGAGTGTTCAAAAAGGCCGGTTTTCAGCACCGAGAAGGTTGGATGAAGCTAGGGAGTGAGGAGCGGAGCGTACGTAGTTTTTACGTGAGCACCGGAAGGCCCGGGTGAATTCAAGATTCGATGTCGAATAAGCTCTCAGTGTTACTTCGTGATCAAAAGCTGACTTTTTGAACTACATTTAAAGTTGCGTTGACAAACGTTTTAACCTAACCGTACAATAACATTGCAGGGGTTAGTTCTTCTGCACTATCAAAAAGGCGGTGGACATAATGGCTTCGCGCGTTCAACATGCGTTAGAACAACTGAAAATGAATGGTGTCCGCATAACGCCGCAACGTCATGCCATCCTTAGCTATCTTATGGATACGATGGGACATCCGACCGCGGATGAGATTTACCGAGCACTGGAGCCGCGTTTTCCGAATATGAGCGTGGCTACGGTATATAACAACCTAAAAATGTTCATTGAGGCTGGCTTGGTCAGAGAGCTGACGTATGGCGATAGCTCAAGCCGTTTCGATGCCGATGTTTCGAATCATTATCATATTATTTGTGAAAAATGCGGAAAAATCGAAGATTTCACTTACCCTTCGCTGGACGAGGTAGAACGTAAGGCCGAAGAGGTAACCGGTTTTGAAGTACATGGGCACCGATTGGAGCTATACGGCGTGTGCAAGGATTGCCGTCGTAATCATTGATTTTCCTGATGTTTGAGAGAACGTGCAGGGTACCTTCGGGAATCCTTCACGTTTTTATTTTATTAGAGGTTCGGGGCTGCAAACCGTACTTTTGAACACGGACTATTAACGTAACGGAGGTACAATTATTTGAAGAGCACAAGAAGCGCATATTACGGAAGCAGAAGACGAAAGAGACGTGGCGTTAAATGGCTATTTGGACTCATTCTCATTATTATTGGCGGTTATTTAGTCTCTTCGCAATTTCTACCGAATCGTCAGCATGTCGACCCGGATTGGAAGGGGAAATTTGATAAACCTATCTTCTATGATGGAGCTATTATGGATTATTCTGCTCTAGGCTCGGAGGATTCGCTCAAGCTTCCTTTACCCGTAATACAAGAAGTGATCGACCCGCATATCCGCTATGAAGAAGAGAACAAGTTAGTTATTTTGACGACGCCTAAGAAGCTGGTCTTTCTGAAGACAGATGAGAAGACAGCGAAGATTAACAATAAACCGATGAAGCTGCTGTTCTCACCGGAAGAGAAGGATGGAGTGCTGTATTTACCTGTTCATTTGCTTAAGGAACTATATGGCATAGAGATTCACGAAGATATGGCCTCCGGAGCAGTTCTGCTGTATACGGCTGGGGAGAACGTTCAGAAGGGTGAGGTGTCAGAACCTGGCAAGAAGAAGGAAAGCTTGAAATACCCTCTGCGGGTAGAGCCGAACATTCATAAACCAATCGTGGCAGACGTGAAACCAGGTACGAAGTTTCGTATATTGGGCGATGTGGACGACTGGTACCATGTGCAATTGGATAATGGATACACGGGTTATTTGCAGGCCAAGCATGTAGAGATTGGTGAGTCGATCGATATCCCGAAGGCAGTGGAGGAATTGTCGCCTGCCAAGCAGAAATGGAAGTCCAAAGCGGTGAACCTGACCTGGGAAGCAGTCTATGAGGTTGCACCTAAGACAGCGAATATCGGAGAACTGCCTGGAGTAAACGTTGTCAGCCCAACCTGGTTCTCGTTGACCGATGACGAAGGCAACGTGAAGAGCAAAGCGGATATCAACTATGTAAAATGGGCTCATGGGCGAGGCATGCAAGTATGGGGCTTGTTCAATAATAGCTTTGATCCAGATTTGACCTCGGGAGCGTTAGCCAGCTTTGAAAATCGGATGACGACGATTCTGCAAATGCTGCATTATGCAAAATTGTATGATCTTGATGGAATAAATATCGATTATGAGAATGTGTATACTAAGGATGGAGACAACCTGACTCAATTTATGAGGGAGCTGCGCCCACTTGCCCAAGAATATGGTCTTGTCGTCTCGATCGATGTAACGCCAAAATCGAACAGTGAGATGTGGTCCGCGTTCCTGGATCGCAAATCGCTTGGTGAGATTGTAGACTATCTAATTCTGATGGCATACGACGAGCATTGGGCGGCGAGCCCTGTAGCAGGCTCCGTAGCTTCACTACCGTGGGCAGCATCATCGGCCAGTCGGATTCTCGATGAGGATAATGTACCGCCTGAGAAGATGATCCTTGCTGTACCGCTGTACACTCGGGTATGGTCGGAGACAGAGAAGGATGGCAAGGTAGAAGTGAAGTCGAAGGCGATTGGTATGACCAAGGCTCAGAAGATCATTGAGGAGAAGAAGCTGAAGCCTGTATTCTCGGAGGAAGCAGGACAGAACTATGTAGAGTATACGGAAGATCAGGTACGCTATCGGATATGGCTTGAGGATGAAGTATCATTGAAGGCGAGGGTGGATCTCATCAAGTCTCTCAAGCTGGGGGGAGTCGCTTCCTGGAATCGCAGCTTTGCTTCGGACAAGGCCTGGGAGACCTTGAAAGAAGTAACGCAGGCGAAATAATCTGGACCAAGGCAAATCCGAGGTCTGCAAACCTGTTATAAATAAGCTAAAAGAATGCAAAAGGACCATCTATTCCGCTTGAGCGCGAAAATGATGGTCCTTTTTTTATGCGAATGTTATGTATGTTCTCGTTGGCGTCTATTCATTCATGGTGGATGCTGCAGCTTGCTGTTCCAGTTCTTCAGCAGTAATTGTCGCCTGCTCAGGATCGCGAGTCAGAATGGTCTTACAGAACATGCAGCGGTCAGTCTTGCCAAGCATTTTCGTTAATTTATGGCATTCGGGGCATTCTAACTGTACTGCGGAGGTCGAGAGCATTCCGGCCCAGAAATAAACCGCCAGACTGGCTAGCATAGCGATCAGTCCGATGGCAAGGCCTATACCGGCGATAATCTTGCCGGATTGGCCCCAGAAGACGATGCCGGCTGTACCTAGCACCATAAGTCCCATTCCGAACATTGTCAGAAGTAGGCCCCATAAACGGAATTCGTTGATTTTGCTGGATTTGAAGAACATTAGCAGCAACCTCTATTCTTATTTTAAATTTGAACTATATAAATGAAAGAACTAAATGACGCAATCCCCATAAGTGCGTGTTCAAAAAGTGTCGTTTTCACCATCGAGAAGATTGGATGAAGCTAGGGTTTGATGAGCGGAGCGTACGTTTTGTGTACGCGAGCACCTGAGATGTTTCCGTAGGAAACATGACTTCGTAAGCATATGCTTAGAACCGGCTGAATTCAAGATTCGATGTCGAATAAGCATTCAATGTTACTTCGTGTTAGATATAGAATTTATAAGTTATCAGCGTAGCTGATGAAATTCTATATCGCAAGAAAACCTACCTTAGGATCGCGGTCGCTCATCCCTGAATGACTTCGATCGGTTTTCTTATCAAAAGCGAACTTTTTGAACAACCTTGCAAGGAGGAAACTTGAATGTGGTGTAGAACTATATTATATCGAATTGGCAAGGATACGCCAAGGTAGGAGGTTACTGTGGAGCCGACCATTTTCTCTTTTCCAGATACAGATCGTTGCCCTGGGGCAATTGGAGCAATAGTCTATCGTCAAGGAGGGGAACGTCATTCCCCATTGCCGAATGATTATGATTTACTGATCATAGCTGTCTGTCATGACCTGGAGGATGACGTCAGGATAGAACATTTTATCAACCGGGATGTACGTTATCAATTGCTGCAGGTAGGGAAGAGCTACTTGCTGCGTTCTCTTGTCTCCGGGGATAATCCAGATATTCTGCGCTGCTTCTTGCAGGGGGGTGTGATCTGGGATGTTGAAGGAGAGCTCACAGCATTTCGCGGCGAGTTGATTCAATTCAAAGGGGACTTAAGAAGCCGTCGGCGCTTCAAGGAGTATTCACGTATGCTGCGGATGTACACTGAAGCCAAGCATTATGAGCAAGCAAAAGACTTCATGGACGCTTATTACTGCGTGATGCAAGCATTGAAGCACTATGCCAATATCGAATTGATTGAGCAGGGGGTATTGCCGGAGAGCGTTACTTGGGAACAAATGCTTTCTTTGAACCCTGTGGTGTATAAATTGTTCCATGAGCTTACCAATAGCAAGGAGACCTTAAGCCAAAGGATTGATCTCTTGCTACTGACCAATGAGTTCTCGATTGTATCCAAGATGGAAGATTGCTGTACGCCTCTATTGCGTGTGATGGAGTGCCGCAAAGATACGTGGAGTGTCCATGAGCTGTCGCAATTTCCTGAACTGAAGCATGCGAAGGAAGATCTTCCGCTTGTCCTTAGTAAGCTGGTACATCATTCTCTAATAAAAGAGGTAACGTTAGCGGCGGCGAATGGTTATGGGGAAGGTAGAGAGATTCGCTACAAGGCGTAGTTTCAGAGAAGAATATTACCCTCATTCTAGTGTGATATTTTTCCAATAAATTTAATATGCTAAATTGCTTGACTCCCTGAGCAGTTCTATGATAAATTAAATCTCGCCCCTGAAAGACAAGAAAGTTGTTGAGTGAGG